>NZ_LOQG01000027.1 GCF_001517835.1 Caviibacter abscessus | reverse complement strand
TCGGAGATGTGTATAAGATACTGAGCAAACTCTTCATTCTTTATTTCTTTTCAAGTTTTTTATTCCCTTGTTTCTTTTCACAACACCTTTTGTGTCTCTTCTTTTTTATTTCTTAACATCTTGTTTGCTTTTCTTTATTCTTTCATTGTCCTTCGTCCCCTGTTTTCCAGTTGACAAATCTTATATTACCAAACTCATTTCCTTTTGTCAAGGACTTTTTTTATTATTTTTAGAATTATTGAAATAATCTAATATTTATTGGCATATTTTATCTATATAAAGTTTCATATTTATATTAAAATGTATAAAAAAATGGATTAATTCTATAAAGAACCAATCCAATCTTAGTTATATTTTATCATGTTTATCAGTTAGTTATATTAGTTATATGAGGTTTGTTAAAGTAATTTTTACTTTTGTTCTGTTTGCTCTTCTTTTGTTTCCGTTTTATCTTTAAGAGTAACAGGAACAATTGTGCTGTCTATTACTGTTGTTGTATTTTCCATAATTTTTGGTTTTATTTCGTATCCTACTCTTAAACCAAGTCTTAAACCAATTTTATGATGAAAATCTTCTTTTTTATCTGAACATTGATTTGCATTTCTTGTATAACGTCCATCGTATACTAGTTCTGATAAAAACCAGTCTTTTGTTAAACCTAATCCTAAACCATAATAGAAACCATCTCTACGTTTAGAATCACTAGGAATAGGCTTTTTGCTTTCGTCAAAACTATTCATAAATACATATCCCATTCTTAGAACTGTATACAGTCTTAAATTAGTTTCTTCTGATTTATATGTTTCTAATTTTAAAGCACCGTAAACAGGTATAAAAGTTGCTATATATTTACCATTTGTAGCTGTAACATTTTGTTTTTCGACTGTTTGTTGCACGTTATTCTCATCATAGTCATACCCCAACTTTGTTTCCCCAAAATTATATTCAACACCTGCTCCTATTTTGATGGCTTCATCAAGAAATTGAAGTGGGTAAACTTCTGCTCCAACTATAAATCCTCTACCATTATTAGTTGTTGTTGAATTAGTTAGATCTGTTTTTGCTCTTGTACTTGATCTATAAAAATCATACCCTACTTTTACATTAGCCTCCAAACTAAAAGCCATAGAACTAATACTACTTAATATAATTAACCCTAAAATAATTTTTTTCATAGTATTTTCTCCTTATTCGTGCTTATATACCCGACATTATTTTAACACACTGTAGTAATAATGACTGGATTTATTTCTATATCACATTACACTTTATTAACTAAGTTAAATGTATAATATTCGTAAGCATTGATTTTCGGTTGAGAAAACTTTCACATATTTTTAATTATTTCGCTCTTTTTTCTTAATTGGTCTTTCATATATTTTTGGCTTTATATCTTTACTAGGTTCTTTTAAATTCCTATCTAAACTATCTATAATAAGCTTTATTAATTCTTCCGCACCAGTTTCATTCACATGAATTTTATCTGCTTTAAAATATTCATCATGTCCATTTGAAACACTATACCAATCTATTACTTTAACATCATATATATTTTTAGCAATCCCTAATGTTTCATTGACTTTATAAAGCCAAGGTCTAGGTACATTAATATTAATAAAATAAATATCTGCATTTTTAAATTTATTTTTTATTTTTTCAATATCACCTAGTCTTATTTCTCCATTTGTACCAAGCATTATAATTACAGCAGTTTTGCTATTATTAAATTTTTTATAATCACTTGCAACTTTTATAGCATCAGACATTTGTCTTCCCACTTGACCATCAACTGTAAGATTTGAAAATACATTTCCAAAAGCATGTGCAATATTTATAGAAAGCGAATCTCCAATTAGTAATATTTGTTCATATTCTCCTTGTTTCACCTTATTTATATTTGTATTTTCAACAATTTTATTTACATCAACTTTATTAACATCAATTTGTAGTATTTTCGTACCAACTTCATTTTCGTTTATAAGTCTATAAGAAATAAGATCTTTTTTCACAAATAATAAGGATACAATAATATATATTATCATCAATATATTAAGTATATTTTTTATTCTTTTTGATAAAATATTTAATATAGTGCATATAATAATTATTAAAATTAATCTACATAATATATGAAAAATATTTGGTCTTGCATATTCTTCAAATGGAGTTGTAAGCACTATAATAGCATAATGCCAAACATATAACTGATAAGATTTTTTACCAATACTATTTAAACATGCCAGTAAATTTGATTTTGAAAGTTTTATTACTATATATCCAAAAATTATAGAATATACACTCACCAAAGCATATTTATACAAAAATTCATTATTTACATCTACAAATTTCATAGAAACTATAACAGCAATTAAAAGTATATATGCAATAATATTATTAGATTTTTTTATCTTATCTGTTGAAAAATATACAGCATAAATCGATCCTATTGTTAAAGCATAAAATCTAGTTAATGGTGAGTAATATATTATAGATATATTATTTTTTCCACCAAAATGATATATTAATATTATAGATAGCACAGAAATTATAGTTAATATAATCAAAAACTTTTTTAGATGCTTTCTATTTTTTAATTTACTTAAAATGAAACTATAAAAAATAAAAAATTGAATATCTAATGCTATATACCACAAATGTTTTACAGGTGAAGCTATATTAAAATTATCAAAATAATCATTTTTATTTAAAATAAGCCAAAAATTTGAAAGAAAAAACAAAGAAAATACTATATTTTCCCATTCATTCATAAACCATACTCTATTTGTTGTAAGCATCACGCAACTTAATACAAGTATCATAAAAAGTAAAGTTGGAAAAAGTCTCGAAATTCTTTTAAAAATAATATTTGAAGGTATTACAACATAACTTTTTAATATTTTATCTGTCATTAAATAACCTGTTATAACCAAGAACAAATCAACTGCCAAAAAACCTCCAGGTAATTTATCCGGTACAAAATGATATATCAAAATTATTATTATAGCTAAAGCTTTTAATCCATTTAAGCCTTTTAATTCAATATCTTTTTTATCTATAAAACTATATTTTATATGTAAATTATTTATTATACTCACTTCCTTGAAATTTATTTTTGAAAAATGCTATAATATATGCTTAATTTTCATCAAATATATTATTTTTTAGGAATATAGTCAAACACATAATTAAGGTTTATATTTCTCATGGAATTAAAAATTCTTTTCTTTATACCAGGATTTTTTTCCTCAAGTGTTTTTAGTAATTCTTTTATCTCTTTTCTTTTACTGACTAAAGTCCCTTGTGCTACTTTACATCCACAAGTCATTGCATTTATACCATTATTTACAGTGTACCTTATTATATCTTTTTCTTCTACATAAACTAACGGCCTTATAACCTGTAAGTTACCGCTTTCAGAATCTACTTTAGGTAACATAGTCTTAATTGATGCACCATAGAACATGTTTATAAGAGTCGTTTCAATAACATCATCAAAATGATGTCCCAGTGCTATTTTTGTATAGCCTAATTTTTCAAGTTCCCTATAAAGTACTCCTCTTCTCATTTTTGCACATAAAAAACATGGGCTTTCTGGAGATAACTTATATGCTACATCAAATATATCAGTATTTATTATTTCACAATCTATATTAAGCATTTCTAAATTTTTCTTAAACTGCTCTAAATTTTCTTCAGTAAAACCTGGATTTAAACTTATAGCTTTAAATTCAAAATTTTTAGATTTATCTTTTTTTAATTCTTGAAATAATTTTGCAAGAAGTAAACTATCTTTACCTCCAGATATTGCAATTGCTATTTTATCATTATTCTCTACTAAATTAAATTCATGTACAGTTTTTAGAAATGGGGTATATATTTTTTTCCTATATGTTGTTACAAGACTTTCCTCCACTTGTTTTAAAAACTCCATTTATGTCCTCCAAAGAAAAGTGGCTATTGCCACTACTAAAATTTCGTTTTTATGTATTCTAATTTTTCTTTAATATCTTCTGCCTGCGGGTCTAATTTATATGCTGCAAGATATTCTTTATATGCTTTTTCGTGTCTTCCCATGTGTTCATACTTTCTTCCAAAATCAACATGAGCCGTTATTATATCAAAATCTAAAAATATCGCTCTATCATAATAATTTATTGCATCTATTATCATACCTCGTCTTGAGCTTATATTCCCTAATAGAAATAATACAAATGGTTCTTTACTGCTTAATTCCAATGCTCTTCTAAGACAAGCTTTTGATAATTCTAAATTATCATTTTCATAATATAAATATCCTAAAAACGCCATTATTTCGTGATCATTCGGCATATCTTCCGATAATTTTTCATATATTTCAATTGCTTTACTATTTTGTTTATATGCATGATAAATATTTGCTAACTGTTTTAGCGAATCTATATCATTTGCATCATTTTCTATATTTTTTTCTAATTTTTTAATGCAATCTTCTATATCACCGTTATATCTAAACTCTCTAAATATTAGTGTCTTTAGCATTTTACTCTCCCGTTTGTTTTATGTGATTAAAATTATATCATAATATATGCTTTTTTTCAATTTATTTTTGGTACAAAAAAAAGCTAGAATAATGAATTATTCTAGCTTTTCACGTAATTAGAAACAGAGTACTAAGCTAGATTACTCTGCTTCTGAAAATAAAACTTTTGCTAATCTAGCACTTAAGTTATTCTTATTTTCCATTAATATTTTCTTAACTTGATCCGGATTTTTTCCTTTTAAAGTTTTCATAGCTTTTGTACAAACTCTAACTCTAACATCTTTATCATTTACTGTTATTGTCATAACTTGTAAATTTGGTTTCCAAATTCTTTTAGTTGCTCTATGTGAATGACTTACTGAATTTCCGTGTCCTGTCTTTTTACCAAATACTTCACAAATTTGCATACTCACACCTCCTAAATTAATACCTAGATTTTCATTCTACCACAATAATTAATAATTTTCAAGAAATATCTAATTATAACTTATTTTTTATTTCCTTTAGCGGTTTATCTATGTCATATTTTTTAACAAAATCAATAAAATCTTTTATCAAATCATTTTGCACGGTTTCTTTTAAATACATCATTTGAAACTTATTTTCTTTCTTATCAAACCTATGTATTATTTTAAACTCTTTATTAAATACATTATGATATATACAATAATACGGTACTACAGCATACCCTATTCCTAAATTAACAAAATGTTTAATTGTTTCAATACTGCCATTTACACTCATAACCTTATCATTACTAAAACCTACAATTTCTTCAAATTGTTCTATGTAATTATTAATATTTGCATTATCACGTTTTAAATAATAAATATTCGCAAGATCTTTGTATTTTTTTACACTATTTGGAGCTATTATTACAAAAGGATAATAATCTGTGTCTATAACTTTAACTTCTTTATCTCCTATTGCCATATCTTCTGTGAATATAATATCAAGATTTCCTTCTTTTAAATTAGTAAATAAAGAATTATTATTTTTTACAAAAATATCAAATTCAACTTTAGGATTAATATCCCTATAATCTTTTATTATTTGTGGTAATACCGGCTCTCCTATATTATGTGTTGCTCCTACAAATATTTTAATTTGATTATTATCTACTATTTTTTTTATATTATTTTCCATTCTTGATATGTTATCGAATATTTCACTAGCCATTTTAAAAAGTTCTTTACCCGCAAATGTTAATTTAAAAGTTTTTGACGTTCTTTCAATTAACTTGGTATTTAAACTTTCTTCAAGTCTTTTGATTTGCACAGAGATCGCAGATTGACTGATAAAAAGCTTTTCACTAGCTCTTGTAAAACTCTGTGCTTTACAGGTTTCATAAAATGATTTTAATTGATGTAAATCCATATTTACTCCTATAAAAAAATGGTGTCTAGGAACGGAATCGAACCGTTAACCTTACGGGTATGAACCGTATGCTCTAGCCGATTGAGCTACCTAGACATCCTTTTAACAAATAATATATTATCAAAATTATAAAAGTTTGTCAACAATTAAATAAAGAGAAAGTTAAAATTTAACTTTCTCCTTAATTACTATTTTCTAATTAAGTCAGATGAGCCAAATCTTAAATTTGATGAACCATTGTACATAATCTTTTTATCTGAACTAATTGATTTAATTTCATCATCAAGTATTTCATCTCTAAATTCAAGTTCATCAGGCAAATCATATTTAGAATATGTTTTAAGATAAATTTTCTTTTTATATTTTAATCCTCTTCCCCAAGTTACGCTTGTATTATTTGTTATTCTTCCTCTTGGAGAAATAGCAGTATTTGAATGTGCTACTTCAAAAAATTCACCTTTATTGTTTGTAAATCCTAAAGATACTTCGTAAATACCATCAGCTTTAACATTATTTATATATTTAGAACCTACTCTACTAGGTATTTTAATAGTCATAAACAATCTTTTTTCTTTATATACTTTAAGCGTTACTTGATCTTCAACATTATACTTTTCTTTTAATGCTTTAAACGTATCTTCTCTTACTTCCCAATATGTAAAAATTGTCGTTGTATTTTTAGGAATAAGTACAATCTCATCTGTATAATAGACATTAGGTAGTGGTGCTTTGTCAAAATACTTGTCTGTTCCAACGCTATACTTTTCAGCAATAAATTCTGTTATTTCATTTGCTGCTTTTTTAGTCATATTTACTCTTTCTAAATAGCCTGGTCTTTTCATTCTTTTTCTTGAAGGTATTAATTTTTTGTTTACATAATTTCTGTATTTTCTTAAAAAATTATATGTTTGTTCTAACATTTTTCCTCCTTTAGTTTCTATGAAATTCTTTAGTTGATGTAGCATCAACGTTAATAGATATTTCTAAATCTTTTCTATATTTTAACATATAATAAGCACAAGCCGCTATCATTGCACCATTATCAGTACAATATTCCATTTTTTTAGGGAAAATAATATCTACATCTTTTAGTTCATTTGAATTATAAAGTGCTTCCCTTAAATAAGTGTTAGCTGAAACTCCTCCAGCTATTGCTATTGTTTTTGCATTTGTATCTAAAATTGCTTTAATCGCTTTTCTTTTTAAATGCTCAACTGCCGTACACTGAAATGATTTTGCTATATCACTTATATTATAACTTTCATTTTTCATTTGTTTTTTATTTACATAATTTGTAACGTATGTTTTTATTCCACTGAAACTTAAATCATAATCTTTAATATTTGGTAACGGTATATTAATATCTAACTTACCTTCTTTTGAGCATTTCTCAATTGCAGGTCCTCCAGGATACTGTAAACCTATAACTCTTGCAACTTTATCATAAGCTTCTCCAATTGCATCATCTAGAGTTTCACCTAACAATGTTAAGTTATGATTTTCATCCATATTATATATACTTGTATGACCACCGGAAGCAACTATTGTTATTGCAGGTAATTTTACATTATCATTTTCAAGAAATAATGAATAAATATGTCCATTAATGTGATTAACTGGTATTAAAGGTTTATTAAATTTAACAGCTAATCCTTTTGCAAATATTAAACCTACCAATAATGAACCTATTAATCCAGGTTTATTAGTTACAGCTATATAATCAATATCTTCCATAGTCATATTTGCTTCTTTTAAACATTCATAAAGTACATAACTTATATTTTGTATGTGGTGTCTTGATGCTATTTCAGGCACTACTCCACCATATTTTTTATGTATATCTATTTGTGTAGCAATAATATTACTATATACTTTTTTGCCATCTTCAACTATCGCAATAGAAGTTTCATCACAGGAACTCTCAATTCCTAAAATTTTCATATTTTTCTCCTTTATTACTACTAATTATATTACAAAAAAGTGCAAAATACAACAATAAAAAAACACATTAGAATACTAATGTGCTTTCTTAGAATTGAAAAAAACATGATTATTTGTATCTTTACTACAAATGGAGTATAACATGCTTTCCTTAGAATTTCCTTATAATTTAATTATATTTTCCTTATATTTATTTTAAAGGACATAAATCTTGAACCATTTTAAATTCTGCTACATCAGGTATTGGATGTTGTTCATTATTCCAATTTCTTGTTAATAAGAAAGTAAATCTTCCATTTTCTTCTGTATAAAGAGCAGAACCATCAAATTCATTTACAGTTTTGATAACTTTATATTCTTTATCCCCAATTTTTATTATATTATTTTCAAGTTTAGGATAAACATGTGAGTGTAAATATCCTGAGAATGAATGGAAGAAAGTTCCTTTAGGGTATTGTTCAGGTTTTATATGATTTAAATCCATCATAGTTACATTTACACCTATAGTTATACTTCCATTTTTGTTTGTAAATACTGTAAAGTTATTATTTATATCTTGATAACCATAATCTGTTTTAGTTAAAAATACTCTTCCCCAACCTGGGATATATAAAAGATCTTTCCCTTCAGATTTTCCTAATTGTAATGTAATAGGAACAGCTTTGTTTTCATTGCAAGTTTTGTACACTACAGAACTTTCAAAAACAGGTTTTTTGTGCTTCCCATGTGCAAATCCTGCAATAGATAATGTTAAAAATGCTAACATCATCGTAAAAATTTTTTTCATATCAATCACTCCTTTTTTTCCTATTATATAACTAAAAGAAATATATTTCAATACCTATAGTTCAGTTATATTAATAAAATTACTTAGATAATCTAATTAATTTGTGCGAAAAATCAGATAATTTTTTTAGGTTGAAAAAAATGCACCTAATTTTTAGATGCAAAATGTTTAATAATTCTATATTTTCTTTTCAATTTCCCTTACCTTATAAAGAAAAACAGCACTGGCAACTGATACATTAAGTGAGTTTATATTACTTGATATAGGTATTATTGTTTTATAATCAGAAATATCTAATAAAGTCTTTGAAATACCTCCACCTTCATGTCCAAATATATAGGCATTTTTGTTATCATTTAATTTTATATCCCTATAGTCAATCGACCTATTATCTAACGCTGTTGCAAATACTCTATAATTATTATTTTTTAAAAATTTAATTATTTCATCATATTTTGAATAAATTACATTAATATTAAAAATTCCTCCCATAGATGCTCTAACCGCTTTTGGCGTGTATACATCAACAGAACCTTTTGTAAGTATTAAATTTTTATATTCTAACGCAACCATTGTTCTAATTATAGTTCCTACATTACCAGGGTCTTGAACATCATCTAAAATTATTACATCTGACGATATTTCACTTAAACTACAAGCATTTTTTGAATAAATAAATATTATTCCTTGACTGTTTTCTTGTGTTGATAACTCATTAAAAAGCGATGTTTTTAAAACTGTTATTTTATCATACTTTGATAAATCATACTTATCATTAAAATATTCAAATTTATCACTTGAAATTATTATTTTGGTAAAATTTTTATTATCCTCTAAAAATTTTTCACCTTCTGCAATAAAAATATTATTTTCATCTCTATATTTTTTCTTACTAAGTTTTTTTAACAGCTTATAATTCTTATTTTCTTTACTTTCTATATATTCAACATTACATATCTGTTCCAAGTTTTCTACCACCTATTAAATGATAGTGCATATGAAAAACTGTTTGTCCTCCATCTTCACCTATGTTTGTTACAACCCTATAACCTGTCTTATCTATACCAAATTCTTTTGCAAGTTTAGAAATTACAATCTGTATTTTACCTAAAAGATTTAAGTCTTCCTCTGTGGCACTATTTAAATTAACTATTTCTTTTTTAGGTAATATTAGTATATGTACCGGTGCTATCGGAAAAGCATCATGAAATGCTATAACTTCATTATCTTCATAAACGATTTTAGCAGGAATTTCCTTATCAATTATCTTTTTAAAAATTGTGCTCACTCACAACCACATCCCTCTAACTTTTCAACTCTTCTTGCGTGTCTTCCACCTTCAAATTCTGCATTTAAAAATTCTTTGACACAAGATTTGGCAAGATCAGGACCTATCACTCTTGCTCCTAATGCAATTATATTAGCATTGTTATGTTGCCTTGCAAGTCTTGCACAAAGTTCATTTGTTACAATTGCTGCACGTATACCTGATATTTTATTTGCAGCCATGGATATTCCTATCCCTGTACCACATATTAAAATACCTAAATCCGCTTCTGATTTTAAAATTGCATTTGATACAGTTTTTGCAAAATCAGGATAGTCAACTGAATCATAGCTGTCCGTTCCAAAGTTTATAACTTGGTGTCCTTCACTTTCAAGAAATGAAACTAATTCTTTTTTTAGAGCTGGACCTGCGTGGTCATTCCCTATTGCTATTTTCATATTATTCCTTCCTTTTCCTTTAGAAATTTTATCCATATAATTTTAAACCAAACATAACTTACAATACCTTTTAATAACATACTTATGCTTATTACCCACCATATTGTATTTATTCCAAATATTGGTGCAAAAATATATATAAATGGTATTCTAAGACCTGTACCTATAACTCCTATTATTGTAGGTTGATTTATTTTACCTATTCCATTAAATGCTCCATTTGTTATAATTTCAACACATTGAAATATTTGAGTAAGCCCTATTATTTTAAGATATGCCACTCCATAATTAATTAATTTTTCATCTGTAAAAAATCTACTATAAAGAGTTCTTGCAAAAACAATGAATACAAAAGATATAAATATTGCAAATATACTTATACTTTTAATTGAAACCGAATATACATTTTTTATTCTATCATATTGTTTTGCACCATAATTTTGAGCTATATATGTCGCAACCGCACTTGAAACCCCTCCGGCTATATTCCACGAAAAAGATTCAAATTGAACTCCAAGTCTTTGAACCCCTAATACACTTTCATCAAATGAAGCGATCATATTAGCAATTACAATAGAAATTAAAGTAAATAAAACTTGGCTTATTCCTGAAGGCATCCCTATTTTTATTACCTTTATGTACATAGTGTAATCATCTATTTTAAATAATTTCATATTTTTAAATTTTGATTTTGGATTTTTAAGATATATTACCAAACATATAAATGAACTTATTTGTGATACCACTGTTGCAATAGCTGCACCACCAATTCCCATTTTAAATGTATCAAGTAATAAGAAATCCAAAAATATATTAAGTATTACTCCAAAAGAATTAAATACAAATGGACCAAATGTATCTCCATCAGCACTTATTATTGATGAAATAGTACCTGATAAAAATAAAAAAGGAAAACCAATCGCTGAAATTTTTAAAAATAATACTGCATTATCAAGATATTCTGGATTTGAAACTCCTACTAATTTTATAAGAGAGTTTGAAAATATAAGAGCTATCAACATACAAAGTATTGAAAATAAAGTTGTAATTATTATTGATACTCTTGCATATGCCCTTGCTTTTTTATTTAATTTAGCTCCTATCGATTGTGCAACAAGTAATTGAGCACCATTTTTAGGTATTACAAGTAAAGCAAATGACAAAATAATGAAAAAAGTAGCAGCCGCTGCTGATGAAACTGCATAATCACCTAAATATTTGCTTATAAATTTAATATCAGTAAGATTGTATAATATAGATACCAATGATGTTAAAATTACAGGTAAAGAAAGCTTAAATAAATTTATACCAATATTTCCTGTAAGTATATCTGCTTTTTTTCTCATAAATTATTCTCCTAGAAAAAAAGGAACAAGTACAAAGTACTTAGCTCCTGAGTGTTTATTTTCTTATTCCTAATTTTTCAATAAGATTTCTATATTCTTCAAGTTTTTTATTCTTAATATAGTTTAACATTCTTCTTCTTTTTCCAACCATTTTTAAAAGCCCTACTCTTGAGTGAACATCTTTAGGATGCACTTTTAAATGTGCTGTTAAATGATTAATCTTTTCCGTTAAAATTGCGATTTGTACTTCTGAAGATCCTGTATCTTTTTCATCTTTACCAAATTCTGCGATAATTTGTTTAATTTCTTTCATTTTGTTCCTCCATAATTTAATATTTAATCTAAGTATATATTTGATGAAAATATAAACTGAGAAAAAATTACATATAATCTTATCATTAAGATATTTACTTGTCAAGAATTTATTTTTTTTAGTTCTTCAACAGCTTCTTTAAATGAATAGACTAAAACACCGTATTTTAAAACTGCTCCTAAAACAAAGTGATTCATACCATAAGTAGGTATTTCATATTTATTAGCAGATCTTAATCTAATATCAGAATTTATACCAATAATTTTTTTATTCCATGCAATAGCAAATCCTAATTCAACCATTACTCCAGCATCTTCATTTGTTAAATCAAATATACATACATCTGAATTAAAAACTGCATTTGCATCGCCTTCATATATACTTTCAGGACTTGGTAAACTTTGCTTATTTTCATTAAAAGGTTGCTCTATTGGATTGAATAAGTCAATATCTGGTATTTCCTGTCTTAAAATTTGTCCTTCTTTTAATCTTTGTGCAACTTCTGCTTCATTAAATAACGAACCTGCTAAATATACTTTCATACTAACTCCTTAAACTTCAATTATAACTGGTAAAATCATTGGCGATCTGTCTGTCTTTTTATAAAGATAATCAGATATCTTATACTTCAATATTTGCTTTATTTTAGAAATATCTTGTATATTTTGACTTTCAATATTTTTTAATTCTAATTTTATAATTTCTTTTGTCTCTGTAAGTAATCCTTCTGCATCTTTTATATAAACAAATCCTCTTGTAACTATTTCAAGTTGTTCTCCAAATTTTCCTGACTTATAATACGGTATAGTTACAACAAAAATCCCATCATCAGCTAAACTTTGTCTATCTCTTAATACTGTATTACCCACATCTGAAATTCTTGAACCATCTATTAAAGTTAAACCTGCCGGAACTTTTCCAACTACTTTACAAGAATTTTTAGTAAGTTCTATTTTAAATCCATTTTCAGCAAGTATTACGTTTTCTTCAGGAACACCTGTTAACACAGCCATTTCCTTATGTTTTTTAAGCATCGCGTATTCACCGTGTACCGGCATAAAATATTTTGGTTTTACTAAATTTAGCATTAATTTTTCTTCATCTTGACTTGCATGTCCTGAAACATGAACTCCTACTGATCTTTCAAATACAACATCTGCTTGTCTTTTTAGAAGTTGATTTACATTTTTACTTGTTGCTTTCTCATTTCCTGGAATTGGTGTTGATGAAATTATAACAGTATCAGATTCTCTTAATGTAATATATTTATGTGTTCCATTTGCTATTCTTGATAAAGCTGCAAGTGGTTCTCCCTGTGTTCCTGTACATATTACTAAAACTTCATCTTCTCTCATAGTTTCCGCTTTTTCAATGTCTATCATTAAATCTTTGGGCATATCTAAATATCCTAAATTTTGGCATATATCAAAGATTTTTAACATACTTCTTCCATCTATTGCAATTTTTCTTTTATATTTTACCGCAACATTTATTATTTGTTGTATTCTATGAACATGTGAAGCAAATGCAGCAAGTATTACACGTCCTTTAGCTTTTGATACCTCTTCATCTATATTTTTTCCAACTGTTCTCTCAGATGGTGTATACCCAGGAACTAATGAATTTGTACTGTCAGCAAGCAACATATCTACACCTTCTTCTCCAAGTTGTGATATTCTTGCAAAGTCAAATCCATCTCCTTTTACAGGTGATAAATCAATTTTATAATCTCCTGTATGAAGTATAGTTGCTGTAGGCGTTTTAAGACATATTGCGCAAGCATCAGCTATACTATGTGTTATACTTATAAACTCAGCTGTAAAATACTTAGATATTTTTAGTACCTTTCTTGTTGGTACAACATTAAATTTAGGTTTTTTAATATCTTTTCTTTCAAATTTTGATTCCACAATAGCCATTGTAAGTTTTGTACCATAAGCATCTATTTGATTTCCAAGCTTTTGGTATAAAAATGGTACTGCACCAATATGATCTTCATGACCATGAGTTATTAAAAGTGCTTTTACTTTATCTACATTTGATTCAAGGTAAGAAATATTTGGTATTATCAAATCTATTCCTAAATGCTCATCTGAAGGAAATGAAAGTCCTGCATCTATTATTACGATTTCATCTCTATATTGAAATAAAGTCATATTTTTACCAACTTCTTCAAGTCCACCAAGTGGTATTATATAGGTTTTATCCGTAACAATTTCTTCTGACTTCTTTTCTTTCTTTTTTCTGACAGTTTTTTTAATTTTATCCACTTCAACATTTTGCTGTTCTTTTTCGGTCTCTTTTGAACTTTCAAAACTAAAAATAGGATCTTTGGTTATTTCCATTAGCTTTTTAGATAGTCCAAGTTTCTTTTTCTTAACTGTCGGTTTATTTCCGTCCTCCACTTTTATTCTCCTTTCTTTAAATTATAATAATATTCTATAAATTCTCTAGCTTGTTGTCCTGCTGCAACTCCACCGTATCCACCTTGCTCTACTAATGAAACAAAAGCAATTTTTGGATTATCTGATGGAAAATACCCAGCTATCCATGAGTGATTATTACCACTACTGTTTTGAGCGGTTCCTGTTTTAGCAGAAACTTTAACTCCCGGTATTCTAAGTACATGTGCAGTTCCATTATTACCTGACACAGGTAATTCTAAAGCTTTTTTTAATTCTGCTATAGTTTGCTTACTAACTTTAAGTTCTTTTTTTATTTTTCTTTCATTTGTTTCAGTATTTCCGTAAGAATCAATAAATCTATCAACTAAAGTTGGATAAAGCATTATTCCATCATTTGCTATTGCTTGATACACCATAAGCATTTGAAGCGGTGTAACAAGTATATATCCTTGACCTATTGATAAATTTACTAAATCTCCAGGTAACCATATTTGATCTATTTTTTTATTAAATCTTTTTTTCTTCCATTCCGGTGTAGGTAAAACTCCATCTTGCTCTCCTGGTATATCAATTCCAGTTTTTTCACCTATACCAAATTCACTTGCAATTTTTACAAACAAATCAAAAGGAACTCTTCTTAAAAGAGTATAATAATATGTATTAACTGATTCTTCTATTGACTTATAAAAATTTGTAGTTCCATGTCCTGAAGTATGTGAATCTCTAAATCTAACTTTTCCTAAAGTAAAAACACCCGTTGAATATACCGTTTCAAGTGGGCTTATACCACTTTCTAATATAGCTGCTCCTGAAACAACCTTAAATGTTGAACCCGATGGATAAAGTCCAGCTATTGATTTATTAACAAGTGGTCTCTCTTTAGAATTTAGTAAGCTATTCCATAATTCTTTTGATATTCTTGAACTCAAAATATTAAGATTTATTTCAGGTGAACTTACCATTGTTATAATCTTACCTGTTTTTACATCAATTGCAATAAAACTTCCTGCTTTTCCAGCAAAATTTTCAGTCATATGTTTTTGTAAATCATAATCAATTGAAAGATATATATTTTTACCACTTTTAGTACTTACTTCATCAATTTTTTTTATTACATTCCCTTTAACATCAACTTCAACAAATTCCTGTCCATCTGAACCTTTTAAAATACTATCGTAATTTTTTTCAATACCCTTTTTACCTATTTGATCATCACGAGTATATCCTAAATCTTTCAAATTTTCATATTCTTGAGAGCTTATAAGTTTAACATTTCCTATTACACCTGAAGCTATATTATTTTCAGGATAATATCTTTTATTATACTCAACTATATCTATTCTTTCATTTGGAAGTTTTTCAACTTCTTTTTGGGCAAGTTCTGCATCAAAATCTTCAACCACAGTTATTTCTTTGTCAAATCCTGTTGGAACTGTTTTATAAAATATTTCAAGTATTTCATCAAAACTGTTACCTGAAATTTTTGCTATATATGATATATCATCATAAATTTCGTTTAATTTTTTTTGTTTTTTTTCACTTTCATTTTGTAAAGCTTTACTTTTATCATATTGCATAGAAAGCAAAAGTTTTTTCTCAGATTCTGATATACTTTTTGTAAATTTATGTATTATTTTATAACCTGTTGCATTATCAGCTAAAATATGACCTTTTACATCATAAATTTTACCTCTGGTTGCTTTTACAACATTAGTTCTAAGACTGTTTCTTACAGCTCTATCTCTATAACTATCTCCATTTATAATCTGAAGATAATACAGTGTTCCTATAAGAACTAAAAATATAAATACAATAATTATAGAGAAATATTTAACTCTTTTTCCTTCATCTTCTTTATCTATTTCTCTTTTTACTTTCATTTTCTATATTTCTCCATATAGTTCATCTAATTTATAGTAACTTCTTGCATCTTTTGTAAAAATATTTACTATTATATCTCCGCCATCTATTAAAACCCATTCACTTTCTGACTGACCTTCTATAGACTTAACTATTTCCATGCTGTCTTTTACCTCTGTTGTAATTGCTTCAACATTTCTTGTTGATGAACCAGTACAAATTATAGAGTAATCGTAATATGGAGTTTTTCCTTCCATAGCATATACTTTAATATCTTCACCTTTTTTGTTTTCAATTGCTTCTACAATTTTTTTTACCTGATATTTAATATCTAACACTTTTTCTCCTTATTTATTTGTTGTAATAACTATTTTATTATCTAAAGTATTGTCTTCAACTAATTTAGCACTAGGTATATATCCAAGCAATTTTTTTGCTATTAATATATCTTCAGCTTTATAATTTATAACTGTAACATCTTGTGCTTTATCAACTTTAACAACATTTACTTTATAATCATGTAATAATTCCTTTAAATCAGAATTTTCATTTATTGATTTAACTTCAATTGTATAATTTACATTAGCATCATTTCCAGTTATTAACACAACATCTGCTTCCGGTTTAATTTTATCATCTTTTTTTATTTTAACGTATTTTATATTTGTACTATTAATAAACTTACTTAATTCTTCATCAGATAATTTATGATTAATTACATATGTCATATTCAAGTTTTCAGAATAATTTTCAGCTGTATATTTCATTTTTAAGTTAGATTCAAATGCTCTACCTAATTTTTTAGCAAATCCTGCTATTCCATTTGCATTTAAAATACTTACTAATTTTCCTTCAAGTGATATTTGTACATTAGAATTATCTTTTACTTCAACAATTTCTGAACTGTCATCATATGCAACTAAGGCTTCTCCTGTTTCTCCTGCCAAAAGTTTTGCAAGTTTTACACTATCTATAAGTTGTTTGTTTTCAACTTTTATAATTGGAATAACAGATGAGTTTTGTGGTTTGTTACCCTCTTGTACTCCATTTATCTTATGAGGAAAATATCTATTTAAATCTGATAATAATTTTTTTTCATCTTTTACATATGATACAAAGAATTTAGAAAAATAATCTTCTATTTTATTTTCTTTTGTTATATATGTCCCTTTAGGTAATTCAATAACTTCATTATCATAATAAATATAATATTTATCTTGAGAAACTACAAGTTTATTTTGTTGCCCTAAGTCTTTATTTAATCCACAACTAGATAAAACAAAGAAAAATAATGCTATCAGTATATTTTTTTTCATTAAAAACTCCTTTCGCACTAATATCCATAATTATGTGATATTATACTTGCTACTGTAATTGCTGCTGTTTCAGCCCTTAATATTCTAGGTCCTAAGCTTATTTCATATGTATTTTTACTTTTTAAATATTCTATTTCTGAAATATCAAATCCACCCTCAGGCCCTATGACATATAAAATATTTTTATCATTTTTGTCAATTATATCTGTAATTTTTTTAGAACTGTTTGAATTTTCATATAAATAAATTACTTTATCATATGCTTTTAAATCAATTTTATTAAGTGTAGTAATTGGAGTAATATTTGTTTTTTGTACTGCTTGGCATTGTTTCATACTTTCTTTAACTATATCATTCCACTTTTCTTTACTATCATTTATTTTAACAACAACTCTTTTTGTTTTTATAGGTATAATGTTTCGTATACCAAGTTCTGTAAGTTTTTGAATTATCAAATTCATCTTATCGTTTTTTATAAGTGAAATTGCTGCATCAATATTTATATTCAAACTATATTTATTTTCAAATTTATTAATAATTTTTAATATTATTTCTTTTTTTGATATAGAAAATATTTTTGCTATATATTCATATTCATTATCTACCACTCTTATTTCATCATTTATATTACATCTATGTACATTAACAATATGATTGATATCTTTTTTATCATAAATATGTATATCGCCATTTTTTATATTTTCTTTTTCAATAACCATACTAAACATTAGGTTTCTCCTTTATTCCTAAATGTTTGTATGCCTTATCAGTAACCACTCTACCACGATGCGTTCTTTTTAATAAACCTTGATTAATTAAATACGGTTCATATACTTCTTCAACGGTTCTTTTATCTTCTCCTAATAATATTGATAAAGTTTCAAGTCCAACAGGTCCTCCATTATAATTTTCTATTATTTTAACAATAATACTTCTATCCATAGAATCAAGACCGTATTCATCAATTTCCAATAAGTTAAGTATTCCATTTACTGCTTTTTGATCTATTACTCCGTTACAATTAATGGTAGCATAATCTCTTGCACGTTTTAAAAGTCTGTTTGCAAGTCTTGGTGTACCTCTGCTTCTTTTTGCCATATTAGAAATTGCATCTTGTTCATAAGAAATATCAAAAATACTTGCACTTCTCATTAATATTTTTTCAAGTTCCTCATTTGTATACATTTCCATTCTGTGAGTTACTCCAAATCTGTCACGAAGAGGTTTTGAAAGTTTTCCTGCATTCGTTGTAGCTCCTATTAAAGTAAATCTTGGAAGCTCAATTCTTATACTTTTTGCAGCATGTCCTTTACCTATTAAAATATCAATTTCTCCATCTTCCATGGCAGGATAAAGTATTTCTTCAACTGTAGTATTAAGTCTATGTATTTCATCAATAAAAAGTATATCTCCATCTTCAAGCGATGTTAATATAGATGCCAAATCTCCTGATTTTTCAAGTACTGGACCTGATGTTATTTTAATATTTTTATTCATTTCATTTGCAACAACATAAGCAAGAGACGTTTTCCCAAGTCCTGGAGGACCGTAAAGTAATATATGATCTACTGGTTCATCTCTTAACATTGCTGCTTTAATATATAGTTGCATAGCTTTTTTTAGTTTTTCCTGACCTATGTAATCATCAAAGGTTTTAGGTCTTAAATTATTTGTAGTGTTATCTTCCATATGTTCATTTAAATCTGTAAATCTTTCAAATTCCATTTTTAATTCTCCTTGTTAAAATATAGCACTACTTTATTGGAATTTAGGTATCTTGCACTATTATTAGTATTCATTTCAACATTAATTCCTTTTATTTCTCCATAAGTATTTAGAAGTTTTCTTGAATTTTTTTTAAGTATGCTTGCAACCTTTATCATTTGTTTTTTCATTAATTCATTTTCTGACTTAAAATTTCCTTTTAATGTTATTCTACCTGAGTTTATTATTTTATTTGCATTATATGAATAAATTGATGCATCTTTACCTTCAAAAAGTTTATATTCCGTTTTTTTATCAGTTTCAAATAAATCTACCTTAGTTTGTTTACCTTCTCGTAATAACTGTATAGTAGGCTTTTTACTTTTTGCACCCAAGTTATAATTCACATTAAATCCAATAGAATTACCATTTTTAAAATATTCTTTTAATTTTTTTTCTTCCAACTGACTGCTATCAAGTTTTCTTTCATAAATTGCCTCAAGTGATAATCTGTTATAATTTGTGCCAACTCCAAACTTAGAACTATTATCAATATTATAGAACTCAAATTTTTGGTTAGCCCATACATTTAACGTAGATACAAAAATAAGAAATATAATCTTCTTCATAGTTAGTCTTCTCCCATTAACTATAATGCTATTACATTCTCACAAATTTCTAATATATTATTTAATATCGCCAATCTGTTATTTTTTACATTGATATCATCAACATTAATTTTTACATTATCAAAGTATGAATTAATAACATCAGCATTTTCAATAAGTGTATCAACTATATCTGAAAATTCCTTATTTTTTAATTTTTCATATAAGTCATACATCGCCAATTCATAATTATCTTTTAATAAATCTTTATTAATCTCTTTTACATTACTATCTTTAGTAATATTTTTCATTCTCTTTAATAAATTTATTAATTCATTAAATTCTACTGTATTTGAAATTTTATTAAGTTTTTCTAATTTTTCAACTATATTTTTAAAGTTTTTCTCAACACCTGTAATATATGGTATTAAGTCTTTTGGATAATCAGTTTGTAAAACTTTTTCTAGTCTTTGCTTAACAAAAATATTAAAATCATCTAATACATTGTCAACTAAAACTTTTTTATTCTCACTAAATATTTCATATGCTTTTTGTGATAAATCTTCATAATTAATATCAAGTTTTTCATTTAAGGCAATTAACACCATACCTTGTATTGCTCTTCTTATTGCATATGGATCTTTTGATCCTGTAGGTTTTAAGCCCACACAAAATGCACCTATACCCGTATCCAATTTGTCAGCAATTGACGCAATAGATCCTTCTATACTACTTGGTAAATCGTCTCCTTGAAATCTTGGTAAATAATGTTCTCTTATAGCTTTAGAAACTATTTCGTTTTCTCCACTATTTTTTGCATATATTTCACCCATCATTCCTTGTAATCCAGTAAATTCTTTTTCATTTATTACATTTGAAACAAGATCCGCCTTACAAAGTTCTATTGCTCTTAAACAATCTTTGTTTGCTCCTAAATAACTTGCAATTTTTTTATTTCTTGATAATTTATCTGATATTGTTCCCATATCTTTTTGAAACATCACATTTTGTAATTTTTCATTCCATTTTCTCATATCAGCTTTTAAGTCTTCATCAAAGAAAAATTTAGAATCTGCAAGTCTAGGTTCTATTACTTTCTCATTTCCAAGTTTTACTTTTTCAGAATAAACCGGAGCATTTCTAATTACTACAAAATGATTAGTTAGTTTTCCATCATTTGTTTTTATAGGAAAATATCTTTGATGTGTTTCCATAGTTATAGTGATTAATTCTTCGGGTAAATTCAAATACTTACTGTCAAAATCCCCTTTTATTGCATATGGATATTCAACTAAATTTACAACTTCATTTAATAATTTTTTTGATATTACTGTTTTTTCATTTGAAGTATTACAATTTTTTTCTATACTCTCAATTAATGCTTTTTCTCTTTTATTTCTATCTGCTATAACATAATTTTCTAAAAGTATACTTTCATAATTTTCCATTTTATCAATTACTATTTCTTGACTTCCGAAAACTCTCATACCACGTGTTATATTCGAAGCTTTTATACCTTCAAACTCAAAATCCATAACACTATCATTAAGCATCGAAACTATCCATTTTATAGGTCTTACAAATCTAAATTGTTTATCAGACCATTTCATAACTTTTTCAAATTCAAGTTCTTTAATACTTTCTTTTAAAATTTCTGAAAGTACTTCTTTTGTTTCTCTACCCTTTATATGCTTAGTTATTTGTATATATTTATCTTTCGGAGTATCAATTATTTCATAATCATTTTCAGACACTTTATTTGATGCTAAAAATCCAAGTAATGCTTTTGTAGGTTTACCATCAACTATAGCCACAGAAAGAGACGGTCCAAGTTTAACTTCTTTAATGTCTTCTTGTTTTTCACAAAGACCGTTAATTATTATTGCAATTCTTCTAGGAGTGCTAAAACTTATAGCATTATCAAATGAAATTTTATTTGATACTAATTTATCTAAAATTTTATTTTTTAATTCTTTTTCTGTTGTGTCTACATATCTTGAAGGTAATTCTTCAAGACCTAATTCAAATAAAAAATTCATTTTATTTATCTCCTTTTTTTAGTAATGGAAATCCTAGAGCTTTTCTATTTTCTACAAAAAGAACTGCACATTTTTTAGCAAGATCTCTAACTCTTAGTATATATGCCATTCTTTCAGTTGTACTTATCGATCCTCTTGCATCCAAATTATTAAATGTGTGTGAACATTTTAAAACATAATCGTATGCAGGTAACACTAATTTATTCTCTATACAGTTATTTGCTTCTTTTTCATACATATCAAATAAAGTAAAATTCATTTTACTGTCACTTACTTCAAAACTATATTTTGACATTTCGTATTCGTATTGATATCTTCTTTCTCCGTATTTTACACCTTCAGTCCATTCAAGTTCATAGACACTATCTTTATTTTGTAAATAAAGTGCTATTCTTTCCAAACCATATGTTATTTCAACCGGTGTAATTTCAACTTCAAGACCTCCTACTTGTTGGAAATATGTAAATTGCGTTATTTCCATACCATCTAGCCAAACTTCCCAACCAAGTCCCCAAGCTCCAAGTGTTGGAGATTCCCAGTTATCTTCTACAAATCTTACATCATGCTCTTTTAAATCTATTCCAAGAGCTTCCAAACTCTTCAAATAAAGTTCTTGTATATTTTCAGGAGATGGTTTCATTATAACCTGAAATTGATGATGCTGATAAACTCTATTAGGGTTTTGTCCATATCTTCCATCTTTAGGTCTTCTTGAAGGTTCAACATAAGCAACATTCCAAGGTTCAGGACCAAGTGCCATCAAAAACGTATCCGGATTAAATGTTCCCGCTCCCGTCTCAACATCATATGAATTTCCTAAAACACAACCTTGCTTCTCCCAATATTTTTGAAGTGTTAGTATTATATTTTGAAAAGTCATTTTCTAAATTCTCCTTTTTTAAAGATGTATATAAAGATTAGTATATATACACCTATATGAATATACATATCTGCTATATTAAATACAAAAGACCATATAGTTCTAAAATCTATCATATCTATTACATAGCCTCTAAAAAATCTATCAATCATATTTCCGGCAGCTCCGGCTATTAAAAAGCTTGCAGCAAGTTTTGTGCTTGAGTTATATTTACCAAAGTTTTTAAGTTCTGTCATTGCAAAATATATTATTAATAAGGTACTTATAAATGTAAATGCCTTTATATGACCTTGAAATACTCCAAATATTCCACCATGATTTTCAACATAAGTAAATCTTAAAAATTCTCCAAAAATTTTTAGTGAATATCCTTGAACTCCTTTTGATAAAATATACATAATATGTTTTGATAATTGATCTATTAATGTTAAAAGTATAATAATTATTATGTATAGTGTTAGAGATGAACCGCTTTCTTTACTCTTGCTCTTCATTTAATTCTCCATTTTCTTTCATAAGTCTTAGTACTTCCATATCTCTTGGTGTTACTTGACCAAATTCATTTTCAACTATATCTTCACTGTATTTCCAACATCTTTCACACTTTTTACCAAGTGCTTTAACTACTTTTACACTTATACCTGATATTTCAGTGCTTTCTAGCTCTTCATCACAGTATACTACTTGTGATACAAGAAACATATCTGCTGTATCCCACATACTGTATTGTTTTATAAACATATAGTCTTCATTTTGTATATTTAAAATTACACGAGCATCAAGAGATAATCCTATTTCTCCACTTTGTCTTTTCTCTTCTATTTTTTTGTTTATTTCTCTTCTAAGATGAGATATTTTTTCCCATTTTTTTGAAAGTTCTTCATCTATATATTCAGGGTGTAAATCAACCCAAGAAGCTAGGTGAACACTTTGAGTTTCTTTAATATTTTCAGGTATTTTATCCCAAATTTCTTCAGCTGTAAATGATAATACAGGAGATATTACACGTACTAAAACTTGTAATATTTCAACTAATACAGTTTGTGCAGATCTTCTCTTTTGTGATGTTTTATATTCACAATATAATCTATCTTTTATTATATCTAAATAAAATGCTGACATATCTGTTATACAAAAGTTTGTTATTTCTTGGAATAATGTATAAAATTCAAAATTGTCATATAAATGTTCAACTCTTGATTTTAATTTTTCAAGCCTTCCCATAGCCCATTTATCAATTTCTTCCATGTCTTCATATTTAACTTTTCCAGTTGTATAATCAAAATCTGATATATTACCTAAAAGATATCTTGATGTATTTCTTATCTTTCTATATGAATCAGACATTCTGTTTAATATGTCCTCAGATAATCTTACATCTTCTCTATAATCTACAGATGATACCCAAAGTCTTAGAATATCTGCTCCATATTTTTCAATGATTTCATTAGGAACAACAACATTGCCAAGTGATTTACTCATTTTTCTTCCGCTACCATCATTTACAAATCCATGAGTTAATATTCTTTTATATGGTTTATCTTTTGTACTTGCTATTGAAGTCATAAGTGATGATTGGAACCAACCTCTATGTTGATCTGAACCTTCAAGATAAAGATCTACTGGTCTTTCATAACCTCTTGGTATTACAACTGATCTATGTGAAACTCCTGAATCAAACCATACATCAAGAATACTGTTTTCTTTTCTTATTTGTTCATTTTCAAGACCAAATTTAACAAGTAATTCTTGACCTATAATTTCTTGTGCAGAATACTTCCACCATATATCAGTTCCTTCTTTTTCAACTAATTCTATTACTCTATCCATAATTTCAGGTTGATATATAACCTCATCTTTTGAATTATAGAAAATTGGTATAGGTACTCCCCAAACTCTTTGTCTTGATATAGTCCAATCCGGTCTTGTTTCAACCATGGCATTTATTCTATTTCTTCCCCATTCAGGATAAAACACTACTTCTTCTAGTGCTTTTAAAGCCTTTTCTCTAATATCACTTTTTGATATGTTTATAAACCATTGTTCTGTTGCTCTGAAAATTATAGGCTTCTTACTTCTCCAATCGTGTGGATAAGAGTGAGTTATACTTTCAGATTTTAGTATATGACCTGATTCAATCATATCTTCTATAATCATTTTATCTGCTTTTTTATAAAATAAACCTGCATATTTTCCTGTTTTTTCAGTCATATGACCTTTACCGTCAACACCAACAAGTATTTCTAGACCATATTTTTTACCGATTATAAAGTCAACATCTCCATGTCCAGGAGCTGTATGAACACAACCTGTACCTGCATCAAGAGTTACATGATCTCCAAGCATTATTAAGCCTAATCTGTCAAATATAGGGTGCTTATAATGTGTCTTATCTAAATCTTCTACATTTACTTTTTTTATTAATGTTGCTTGTAACTCCATTTTTGAAAATGCTTGATTTGCAAGTTCAATCGCAACAATTAAATTTCCTTTTTCTGTTTCATATAATCCATATTCAAATTCTTTATTAAGCGAAATACCCATATTTGAAGGAATAGTCCAAGGTGTTGTAGTCCATATTACTATACTTGCTTCATCTACACCAATTTTTTCCAATGCATCTTCTTGAAGTTGCATTTTAACATATATAGATGTTGATGTTACATCTTTATATTCTATTTCAGCTTCTGCAAGTGCAGTTTCAGTTGTTGGAGACCAATAAACTGGTTTAAGTCCTTTAAATATATATCCATTTTCATATATTTGTTTAAATACTCTTAATTCTTCCGCTTCAAATTCAGGATTTAAAGTAATATATGGATTATTCCATTCTCCAAGTATACCTAGTCTTATAAAGTCTTGTTTTTGTTTTTCAACATGTTTTAATGCATATTTTTTACACTCTCTTCTTAAATCAAGAGTTGACATATTTGCTACTTTGTCACCCATTTCTTGAATAATTTTCCATTCAATAGGTAAACCATGAGTATCCCAACCTGGAATATATGGAGCATTATATCCTCTTAATCTTTTATATTTTAAAATTATATCTTTTAAAACTTTATTTAATGCATGCCCCATATGGATATTACCATTTGCATATGGAGGTCCATCATGTAAAAAATATACAGGTTTATTATTATCATTTAAACTTTCATATAAGTTCATTTTATTCCAATCTTTAATCATTAATACTTCTTTTTGTGGAAGATTGGCTTTCATTTTAAAACTTGTTTTTGGCAAGTTAAGTGTTTTTGCGTAGTCTAATGCCATATATTTTATACCCCTTTTTATTTTTTTATTTTCCAACCTTTAGCTATTAATTTTTCTTCTATTTTTTTCATTTTCATAGCTTCATAGTCTTTTTTCTTATTTTTGTTTTTATTTTGTACTTTTGGAGCATTTCCATTTTTCATTGTTAACGCTACCCTTTGTCTTTGTATATCAATATCTAAAACTCTAACCTTTATTATTTGCCCTACTGTAAGCAGTTTTGTAGGATCATCAATAAATTTATCAGATAATTCAGATATATGTATCATTGCATCATTTTTTAAACCTATATCAACAAAAACTCCAAATTTAGCAACATTTCTTACAGTTCCTTCAAGCATCATTCCTTTTTGTAAATCATTTATTGTAAGTATGTCAGATTTTAATAAAGGTGTTTCATAATCATCACGAGGATCTCTTCTATCTTTTATAAGGGCATCATAAATATCTTTTACAGTTTCCTTACCGTATTCACTCATTTTAGAAATTATTGCAGATTCCCCTAAATTTTTAAGTTTTTCTCTTATTGATTCATAATCTGATAAAAAGTCTTTTTCATTAGCATCTACAAATTCTAATATTTTTTCAGCTATCGGATATGATTCTGGGTGAATTATTGTATTATCAAACGGATTTTTTGATTCAGGAACAACAATAAATCCTGCCATTTGCTCAAACACTTTAGCACCTAGACCCTTAACTTTTTTAAGTTCTTTTCTATCTTTAAAATCTCCATTTTCTTTTCTGTAATCTACAATATTTTTAGCTATATTCTTTTTAACCCCAGATACAAAACTTAATAGAGCAAATGATGCCGTATTGACATTTACACCAACTCTGTTTACTATTTTTTCAATAGTATTATCAAGTTCTAACTCTAAATTCTTTTGGTTTACATCATGTTGATACATCCCTACACCTATTGATTTAGGATCTATCTTAACAAGCTCAGATAAAGGATCTTGTATTCTTCTTGCTATTGATATTGTTCCTCTTACAGTTACATCTAAATCAGGAAATTCTTCTGCTGCAAGTTTTGATGCAGAATAAACTGAAGCTCCAGCTTCATTTACAATTACATATTTACAATCTAATCCTTTTATATTTTCAGCAACAAAAGCTTCTGTTTCTCTTGAAGCTGTTCCATTTCCTATTGCTATTATATCTACATTATATTTATCAATATATTTAAGTAATTTTTCTTTTGATTTTTGAAGCATTGATTCATTATGTGCCCCTTTTACAGGATAAATCACGTCAGATTCAATAAAGAAACCTTCTTTTGATATAACAGCTAATTTACAACCAGTTCTTATTCCAGGGTCAAGACCTAATATAGTTTTTTTGTATAATGGCGGTTGTAGTAATAATGCTTCTAAATTTTTTGAAAATATTCCTATAGCTTCTACTTCTGAATTTTCTTTAAGTATATTTCTTACTTCATTTTCTATTGAAGGAAATAAAAGTCTTGTGTAACTATCAACTACTACTGCCATAAGTTCTTCTTCCAAAGTATTACTTACTTTTTCAAAGCTATGGTCATATATATATCTTTGTACCTTAGCTGTATTTTCATCTTCAAAAGCTAAAGATACCTTTAATATTTTTTCTTTTTCTCCACGATTTAATGCTAGCACTCTATGAGCAGGAACAGAGTTTATCGCAGTTGTTAAGTTATAGTAATCCTGATAGACTAATTTTTCATCATTTTCTTTGTTTTTTTCAATTACATTTGAAATTATTATTCCATTTTTTAATAAATAATCTCTTAAATATTCTCTAATTTTAACATCTTCTGATATTTTTTGAGCAAGTATTAAATATGCTCCATCTATTGCTTCTTCTATGTTTAAAACTTCTTCAGTTATAAACTCATTTGCTTTTACATTTAACTGTTCTTTTGTTATTCCACTTAATATTAAATCAGCTAACGGTTCAAGACCTTTTTCTATAGCTATATCAGCTTTTGTTTTTTTCTTTTTCTTATATGGCAAATATATATCTTCTACTTTTTGTAGTTTTGTTGCTTCTTCTATGCTCTTTTTCAATTCAGGAGTAAGTTTTCCTTGCTCTTCAATTAAACGAATAACTTCTTCTTTTCTTTTTTCAAGATTTTGTGCGTAAGTAAAGACATCAATTATATTTCTAATTTCTTCTTCACTAAACCCTCCTGTTGCTTCTTTTCTATAACGAGCTATAAACGGAACTGTTGCTCCGTCAAGATATAAATTTATTGTGTTCTCAACACTTTTAAAAGGTTTGTTAAGTTCTTGGCAAACTTGTTGTAATAATTTTTCCACTATATTACTCCTTAAATGTATAACTTCTTCTTGACATTATAGCATAGAATGACCTTAAAATACAAACTTAATATGCCAATATAACTTTGATTTATACTTGGTTTATAATGTATCTACCGTGACATTTTTATATAATAAAAATGTACCTGCAACTATTGTTATCAGGTACATAATTTATCAACTTTCAATTAGATATATATCACTATCAAAATCAGAATATATTTTGCCTTCTTTATCAATAGAACCACTAAACTTGTGTTCCATAAATATTCCAAACTTTTCAATAAAATCTCCTGTAAACTCTCCGATTTTTTCTTTTTCTCTTGTTTTTAAAATTCTATTTACAGTATATTTTGTATCTGGTTTAAGTCCCAGTACCGGTATTCTTATTAATTCTTCACATACTTTAACTTTTCTCTTAAAATATGCTAATATAGCTTTTTTCTTATCTTTACTTACGATATTAAAAGCACTTACTTCATCATTATGAATAATTCTGTATAAATCTCCTGTTGATATTAAATTAGCATTTTCTTTAAATAAATTAATATCCTTTTTAATAAACTCTTTATCTTCATCAGATAAAGATAATGGATTTAATTCATATCCATACGTACCAAACATTGCAACATTTCTTCTAAACTCTAAGTCTATATTTCTACCGCTTTGATGATTAGGTATATCCGAAACATGCGAACCTATAGTAGATATTGGATAAGGTATGGAAAGTCCAAATTGTATATCAAGCCTAAATCCAGCATCTGTATTATCGCTACCCCAAATCTGAGGACAATAATTTAAGATTCCTGCGTCAAATCTATTCCCACCGCTTGCACAACCTTCTATTAAAATATTTTGATACTTTTCTCTTATTCTTTGCATTAACTTATACAGATTTTCTACATATTTAGGATAATTTTGCATGTTTTCAACTCCTGTAATGCACTTGTTCATATCCCACTTTATATAGTCTATTTCATTTTCGTCTAATATTTTTTCTAATTGTTTATATACATTTTCAACTACTTCATCACGAGAAAAATCTAAATTATATTGATTTCTACCCATATGATTTTTTCTACCCGAAGTATGAATAATGTATTCAGGATGTTCTTTATATAATTTACTGTCAGGATTTACCATTTCAGGTTCTATCCATATACCAAATTTCATTCCTAATTCTTTTGTTTTTGTCCACAAAGGTTTTAAACCATTAGGAAGTTTTTCTTTGTTTACAAACCAATCTCCAAGACCTGATTTATCGCTATTTCTATTTCCAAACCAACCATCGTCTAAGACAAATAAATCAATTCCAAGTTTTTTAGATTCAATTATCATTGAAATTAATTTACTTTCATCAAAATCAAAGTATGTACCTTCCCAATTATTAAGTAAAACTAGATTTTCTTTTTTAGGTAATAAATATTTTCTGTATATATCATGATACGTTTGAGATAATTTGTTAAGCCCTTTATCAGAATAAACAATAAGCACTTCAGGAGAGGTAAATTTATCTATTTTAGTAAAAGTTTCAGAATTTATTCCCATATTAATTCTTGTTATATTTTGTGGGCTAACTTCTACATTTGCCTCAAAATTTCCTGAATAAATTAAATTAAATCCTATCATTTCTCCTGTGTTAAAATCAGCATTTTTTCTTGCAAGAGCTATAAAAGGATTATTTGTAGCACTGCTTGTACCTCTTGTTGAGTTTATCTTTTTTATTCCTCTAACTAACTCTGTTCTTATATACGACGCTTCTCTTCCCCAAAATCCACTAAGTTGTATAAGTTCATAATCTGCACTATTTAAGTCTAAGTTCATAGAAAGAGCTTTATTAATTTGTATATCAGTGCCATTTATATCTACATTTCTAATAATACCTGCAAAGTCATTAAATATAGTATATTTTAAAGTTATACTTGTATTTATTTTTTTATCTTTTAAATGTATAAGCAAAGTTTTTGCTTCTTTTGCTTTTAAATGTGGGAAATTTTCAGTTCCAACATATCCATCTAAAATTTCATGTGATTCATATTCAAATTCAACTATAGTATTACCTGCACCATACATAATTTCATATGCAGGCATTCTATAATCTCCTGTACCAAAATCAGGATATTCTCTTAATAAAGTATCTAAATAAAAACCATTTTCAAAATTTTCAAAAGTATTAGTTATTGGAAATGCAACATATTCTTTATACATATATTCAAAATCATTTTCATTTATTCTTTTACCAAAATAAAGAGAACCTATTTCTCCATTTTTAAGTATTTTTAAAATGTATGAAATATCGTTATTATATATATGAAATATCTTATTTTTTTCATTAAAAGTTATCATAAAATCCTCCTATTTCACTGCACTATCAACAGCACTTTGTATAAAGTATTTTTGTAAACTGACGTATAATATTACTATCGGCACTATAACTATTATTGCAGCCGCCGCAGCCGAATTTACATTATAGCTAGACAAAGAGAAATAGGAAGCAACGAATGTCGTTACTGTTTTATACTTATTCCATAAATATAGTGAAAATTGATAATCATTCCAAGTAAATACTCCTGTTAGTATTATAACAGTTGAAGTAACAGGTTTTAACATAGGAAGTATAATAGTAAAAAATATTCTAAATCTACTACAACCATCAATCTCTGCCGCTTCATCAAGCTCACGAGGTATTGATTTAATAAAATTAGTATACATAAATATGCTTATAGGCAATTGAAAAGACAATACAACCAATATTAAAGCCCAGTATGTATTTGTTCCTTTAATATGAAATAAATTTCTACCTGATAACATAGTAACTAATGGTACCAGCATACTAAGCGGAGGTATCATCATAACTGACAATATTACATTTAATATCAGTTTATTAAACCTTGTTCTATTTCTTGCAAGCGGATATGCACTCATTGCACCAATTAAAACAACTAACGAGACAACTACAAATGTCACTATAAGAGATCTTCCAATGCTTAACAATACATTTTTTTGTATAGCTAATAAAAAATTACCTAAATATATTTGTTTGGGAGGTAATAAATTTGAACTCAAATCTGATTTTCTTTTTAAAGACATTACCATAGTTATATATATTGGAAATAAATGAATTATTGCAATAAGAATTACAAATATTGTCTTAGTTATGTTAAGTTTCTTTTTCATAATTCTAATTCTCCCCTTTCAGATGCAGCATTAGTTATAAGTGAAGAAATAAGAATAAATAAAAATAATACTATTCCTATTGCGGCAGAATAACCTGCATTTTGTGTTCCAAAATATACTTTGTCTATAAGAGTTGATAATGAATGCGTTGCATAACCAGGACCTCCATTTGTCAATGCTTTTATAACATCAAACAATTTAAGCCCTCCAATTATGTTTATTGTAAAACTTGTAATAATTGCCGGTTTTAACATAGGTATAGTTATATGAATAAATTTATCAAATGAATTTGCTCCATCAAGTTCAGAAGCTTCATAATACATTTTAGGTATATTTTGAAGCCCAGCTAAATATATCAACATAGATATACCGCAATATTGTAGTGCATTTATGAAGGTAAGTAAAAATACACTTACATCACCTTTAGCTAGTAAATCTAATTCTCCTACACCTATTAATTTTAATATTTCCGTAAGTATTCCATCGTATTTGAATTAAAATACCACATATACCCCATAATAAGCCCTGATATCATTACAGGTAAATAAATTATGGTTCTTGCTATATTTCTTCCTTTAAATCCGAATTTAAAAATAGTGCATACCCTAAACCTAAAATTTGCTGTAACACTGTACTTCCAATACCATAAATAAGGGTATTTCTAAGTGCAAGTCTAAAATTAGGATCATCAAATAAAATATTTTTATAATTTTCTATTCCTACCGATTTATAACTTTGAGAAAACCCATTCCAATTTGTAAATGAAATTGATAATCCTCTAAAGAATGGGTAAAATACAAATATTATAAAAAGTATTAAAGCCGGTATATACATAATATTTATAACGTTTTTTCTCAAGTATTTTCGAATAATTTCTCCTATTTTTGAGCATTATACAGTTTTTCAAAATCTGCTTTTAATTTTTCACCTGATTGTTGTGGTGTTAATTCTCCTGAAAGTATTCCTATACCAACATCACATAAAGTTGACCACATTCCACTTGGAAGATAAACTCTATCCAAATATGGAACTGTTTTAACATTTGTGTATTTTTCAAAGTAAGGTTTTAATTCTCCTGTATCAACATCAGCATTTATTAGACCAGGAACTGCACCTATAGCTTCATTAACTAATTTAATATTTTCAGGACGTGCTAAATAATCTAAGAATGCTATTGCAACATCTTTATTTTTTGAATCTTTCCATACACCAAAAGCCCATTCTTCACCACTTATTAAAGTGGGATCATCATCTGTATATCTTGCAGGTATAGGCATAAATGCAATTTTAGCGTTTGGATTATATTCTTTTGCTTCTTTAATAATTCCGTTAGTTCCAAATGTAAATACTGCTTTATCTTCTGCAAGAGCTTTTGCAGTATCATCAGGAGTAGATGTTAATACATCTTTATTAATATATCCTAAATTTTTAAAATCTAAAAGAAGTTGTGATAAATCTGCCCAATTTTTAGTTTCAAATTTTCCTGCAAGTAAATTTTCTACTTGGTTATCTTTAGGCGTTACAACAAATGAAGATCCTGCCCAGTCATAATAATGTCCAGCTTCACCTAAGTCTTTTGCTCCCATATGTATAGGAGTAATTCCTGAAGCTTTTATTTTTTCACTTACTGCTTTAAAATCATCCCAAGTTTTAATATTATCAACGTTTATACCTAATTTTTCCAATACTCCTGCATTAAATACTATACCTGTAATATCCATATTTAAAGGTAAAGCATAAATATTATTATTTTTAGCATCTGTAATAACATCTTTAATTAATGTATTTATATTTTTTACCCATTCTCTATTTTGTAGTGGTTCTAAGTATTCACCATATCTTAATACCGACCAACCGTGTGTTGAGAATATATCTGGTAAATCATTTGCAGCCATTCTAGTTTTCATTGTAGACTCATAGCTAGAACCTCCACCTGCTAATATGTTAATTTTTACTCCAGCATTTTCTTTTTCAAAATTATCTGCAACTTCACGAAGTTTTTTATAGATAATATTTTCTTCTGTTGAACTTAAATAAAATGTTAATTCTTTACTTTCTTTTGTGTTGTTACAACTTACTATTAAAAACATGCTGAACAAAACAAATAAACTCGTTAAAATCTTTTTCATAAAAACCTCCACTATTTTGTTTTTTACAATATAGTATAACTAGAAAAAAACGTTAAAAAAGAGTAATAAATTATTAAAATAAGTAAAAAATTGCTTTTTTATAAAATCAAAGTATAATGTATATTGGAGGATAAAAATGAAAAAAGATATAGAAACAAGAATAGATATATATTTAAATCCCATTTTTACAAACTTTGCATTAAATGCAATTGGAAAACATACAGTAAGAAAAAATTATTATGTTGATTGTAAGTCAGGAACAGACGGTAATTTTATATTATTCCAATTAACTTTAGACGGTATGGGATTATTTATTCAAAATAATAAAACATATAGATGTGATAAAAATCAGCTTTTTATTTGCCAAGTACCAAGTGATGCAATATATTATCTGCCTAAACACTCGGAATTATGGAAAGTAATGTATCTTGAAATTTCAATTGAATTTCTTTCAAGTTTTAAAAATTTGATAAATCTAAACTCAAAAAGCCCTGTGATAAACCTAACAAAATACCCATATATTGTTACTTTGTTACAGGAAATATATAATATATCAATACTTGATAAGGAGAATAATAAGGCTAAACTTGAAAAACTATCTTTTGATTTCATAACTGAATTATTTGAAATTTTTAATCAAAATAATAAATATACTCCAAAAGTTCAAAGTATTAAAAATTATATTGAAGCAAACTATGATAAAGATATTAATTTAGATGTAATAGCTAAAAATTTATACATTTCAAAATATTACATGATTAAAAAATTTAAAGAACAAACAAGTCTAACTCCTATGAGATTTCTTATAGAATATAGATTAAAAGTAGCAAGAACATTACTTATGAATATGAAAAATTCCATTGAATATGTTGCAACAAGTGTAGGTTTTAAGGATTCTAATTATTTTACAAAAGTATTTAAGAAAAAATTTAATATTACTCCAAGAGAATACAGATTTACTAAAAATAACTTAATATAAAATAGGAGAAACATGCATTTCTCCTATAATTTATATTTTACTTTTTTTAAAATTTTCATTAAAAAACAATACTTGGTACTTCATAGAATTTTTCCAATATTCCCAATTATGATTTCCAGGTCTTTCAATATAATCATGTTTAATATTTAAAGCTAATAATTTCTTATGTAAATCTCTATTTACAGATATGAAAAAATCATCTACACCGCAGTCAATTATTATATTCGTTTTAGTAAATATAAGCTGATGTGCTATGTCTTTTATATTATACTTATCCCAATCTTTATTTATAACATTTATAATTCCCCAATTGTTTTTATAAGATTCTATTTCAACTCCACCGCTCATACTTCCAATATTACCAAATATATTTTGATTTCTTATTCCTATATAAAGTGCTCCAAATCCACCCATACTAAGTCCCGTAATAGCTCTTTGTTCTTTTTTTGCATCTGTTGAATATGCTTTATCTATATAATCTACCAATTCTTTAGAAATAAAACTTTCATACTTTGATTTGCTATTTATATCACTATCTACATACCAACTATCATAATTACCATCATGAGATACAAAAATTACTTTATATGTATCTGCAAATTCTCTGATTTCAGTTTTTTCAGGAAAATTTTTATTATTTCCTGACCACCCATGTAAAGTATATATTACCAAATATTTTATTTTACTACTATAATCATCTGGCAAAATAACAGTTACTGGGATTTTTTTATTCATTTTTTTACTGTAAACTTCAACATTTTTTTCTGCGTACGAAAAACTTAACAAAGATATAAGTATCATAAAAAATATTTTCTCATCTTTTACCTCTTTTCAGTTGATTTAATTACCGTAAGTTTCGTTTATTCTTTCTTCATCAACGCCAAACAAATATGTAAGTATAAATCCTCCAATATATGCTCCTACCATTGAAATTATAAAATATATCCAAGTTCCCGGAACAACTATTAATAATCCAAATAACCCTGACACTCCTTGAGTTACCGTTCCTAAATGGAATAATGAAGCTAAAAGTCCTCCAAATCCTGAACCAAGACAAGCAGTTATAAATGGTTTTCCTAATGGTAATGTAACTGCATACATTAATGGTTCTCCTATTCCAAGTATTCCTACAGGAAGTGCATCTCTTGTTAATGTTTTAAGTTTTTTATTTTTAGTTTTCATATATATTGCAATACCTGCACCTACTTGACCTCCTCCTGCCATCATTAATATAGGGAACAAATAATTAATTCCATTTGTTGGTCCATCAGGTGTATTTAGAAGTACATGTATTGGTGCTAATGCTTGATGTAGCCCTACTGAAACAAGAGGTAAAAATCCTGCTGCAAGTAAATATCCACCTAATATACCCAATTTGTTATAAATAAAGTCAAGTATTACAAATATTTGCGTTGATATAAAATTTCCTAAAGGTTGAACAAATAAAATTGCAATAAACACACCAATTAATAATGTAATAAGTGGCGTAAAGAAAGTATCTAATATTGTTGGTATAATTTTTCTTATTTGTTTTTCAATATTTGCAACTATTATACCCATAAATAATGCCGCTAATAATCCACCCATTCCAGGTGAAAATGGTTTGTTTATAATCGGTAAAATGATATAACTATCATTTACTTTTGCAAGCAATGGTAAGCCTTGATGCCCTACAAACATTGCACCAACTATACCACCTAATATAGCTGTTCCACCAAATTCTTTAGCTGAGTTCATACCTACATAAATAGCCAAATAAGTAAACATTCCAAAACCTATTGTCTTAATTGTTGCAAACCACCAATTGGCTACAAAAGCTCCTTTAGTTGTTACATTAATTACATTAGTAAGTCCTAAAACTAATCCTGCTGCAATAATACCAGGTAATAATGGAACAAATATATTAGCTATTTTTTGTAAAAATCTTTGAATTATACCATTATGTTTTGCTTTATTTTCTTTCTTATTTTCCTTTGCTATATTGCTAACATCAGAAAATCCCAGAGGAATACCTGTAAGTTTAGAAAATTCTTCTCCAACTCTATTAACAACTCCAGGTCCCAAAACTATTTGTAAAGTTTCCGCCTCTATTACACCTAAAACTCCATCTATATTTTCTAGTGCTTTTATATTTACAGCTTCCTTAACAAAAACCCTTAATCTTGTCATACAAACAGCATTAGAAATTATATTTTCTTTTTTACCTAATGCTTCAAATATCTCTAGTGCAACTTTTTTTTCATTCATTTTTTTAACCTCTCATTCATTAAATTTGAATTTTTGCCAAGGCTTAATATAGTCTAAAATGAAATGTTCATTTTCAACTATTCTACCAACAACATTACTTCTTCCACTATTTTCCATATCTTTTAAAGCAATTTGTAATTCTCCAGCATAATGACCATAATCACTACTTTCAATGATTATATCTCCTCTTTTTATAACATCCGGTGCATTAAATAATTTAAAATCATGATTTTTGTATTTAACCCTACTTTGTGTTGACCTTATCATATATTCATTTTGATCACCACGATTAAAGTGCAATTCATCAATAACAATTGATTTTTCAACATCTGGTATATTATCTACTAATTCTACTTTAAAATTAACCATATCAAGTCTAACTTTAGAAATTAAATTTAATTCTTCATCACTTGGAAAGCAATTAGAAATAATTATATCATCTATATATTCAAGTGCTATAATATGCTTTAATTGAACATCTATAGGTAAATCTCTATGAATTTCTAAAGAACAAAGTTTATCTGTTGTTTTCCATGGACCATAAGCACTTTCTAAAGATGATGTTATGAAACAAGCTGATCTTAAACCATAATTTTTAAATTTTAAAGAACATTTTTCAAAAAATTCAAATGTTAATCCACTATATTTATGAGGGTAAAAATTATGACAACCATATAAATTATATCTATTCGGTTTGTAATCCATAATTGTATCGATACTATGAGTTAATGAGCTCATATTAATTTCTATTTTTAAATTATATGGATTATATGTCATTAAAGATTCTTCAAGTCCAGTAAATCCAATGTCTAGTCTTATCCCATCTGCATTTAATTCTTTAAAAAATTTTAAATCTTTATAACTAATTCCAAGTTCATCAAATATTTTAAGACTTACATCTAAAAATATTTCATAACCTAAACTTTTAGCAAAATTATGTATTTCTAAAAATTCTTTCTTTATTAACTCTTTATCTTTATTAACAGATAAAAGACAAGAAAAAATTCTGCTAGCTCCGCAAATATCATATGCTTTTTTTATGTATGATTTAATTTCATAAGTAGTACTTTTTTCAGGATAAATAGAAATCCCTAATTTTCTCACTTCAATCTCCTTTATTTTCTTTTAAAAAATTTTTATACCAATAAAAACTATCTTTTTTAATTCTTTTATAATCTCCATTACCTTTATTATCAGCATCTACGTATATAACACCATAACGTTTTTCCATTTCGCAGCTACCTGCACTTACGATATCTATAATACCCCACATAATATACGCTATAACATCAACACCATCTTTTACAGCTTCATTAATTTGTTCTATATGTTCTTTCAAATATTGTATTCTATAATAATCATGAACTTCATTACCAACAAGTTTATCATTATAACCTAAACCATTTTCACTTATAATAATAGGTTTTTGATATCTATCATAAACTTTATTTAAAGTGATTCTAAGACCTGTTGGATCTATTTGCCAGCCCCAATCTGTAGATTTTAAATATGGATTCTTAATCGTCGTAACTAAATTTCCCGCTGTTAATTCTTTTTCATCAGTACTTACAACATTTGATTGATAATATGAAAAAGAAACATAATCAGCTGTATTATTTTTTAATAACTCTATATCTGAGTCCGATATTTTTAAACTAATATTATTTTCTTTAAAAAACTTTTTAATATACGTTGGATAAATACCTCGAGCTAAAACATCTAAATAAAACCATTGATAATTTTGCTCATCTTTTATACATTTTAGATTATCTTCAGGTTTACAAGAATACGGATAGTAGCAAAAACAAGCTGCCATACAGACAAATTTACCATTAACCATTTTTCTTCCAAGCTCTATAACTTTTGCACTCGCCACAAATTGGTTGTGAAGAGATTGAAAAATATCATTTAAATTATATTCCTTATCATCTTCTTTAATTAAACCTATACCATTATATGGACTAAAATAGCCTGCATTAATCTCATTAAATGGTAAATAATAATCAATATAATCTCCCCATAATTCAAATATAGTTTTTGCATATTTTAAATACAAATCAATTGATATTCTGTTTTTAAAACCTCCATATTTTTCAATAAAATTTATAGGGTAACAAAAATGATTCATCGTTAAAAATAATTTGATTCCGGCATTATGAAAATATTTTATTATTTTATCATAATATTTTACACCTTCCATATTTACATTATCATCATCACCATTTGGAAATAATCTTGCCCAATTAATTGAAAATCTATATATATGTATACCCAATTCTTTTAAGTACATCAAATCTTCTTCAACAAATTCATAACCTTTTGAACCATTTCTAAAAGGATACAAACTTGTATCTAAAGATTTTTTAGCCTCATCAATCTTACTTTTTGCAAGTAATCTTGTAGATGTTGTAGCATTTGAATTTCTTTGTATGTATTTTCTTAAATCTTGTGTATCTAAACCTTTACCGCCTTTATCATACCCGCCCTCATATTGACTATTTGATGTGGCTCCACCATACAATATTTTTCTATTCATTATTTCCTTTCAATTCATCTTTTAACAATTTGTTATCATATATTTTAAAGAAAGGATAGTAGATAACTATGGATACAATAATTAATAATATATTTAATATTGCCGCTCTAATATCTCCACCTGTTGCTAAATATGCTCCTATAGGTCCAGGTAATGTCCAAGGTGCAGATGCAACTACTCTATTAACAAGATTTAAATTTGTTGCTATCCAAGCAATTGTAGCACAAATCATAGGAGTGAATATAAATGGGATTATAAATATAGGATTTAATACTATTGGAACACCAAAAATTATTGGTTCATTTATGTTAAATATAGAAGGAATAATAACAGTTTTTCCCAAAGCTTTACCGTAACTAGATCTTGAACGTAATAAAAGTAATATTGCTAAACCTATTGTACAACCTGAACCTCCAATTACTATAAACCATTGATAAAAAGGTTCAGCAGCTATATGAGGTATTGAAGTTCCTTGAGCATACGCAGCTGTATTTGCATCTAACAATGTTATCCATAAAGGTCTTGCAAGTGAACCAACGATTGACCAACCATGTATACCAAATGACCAGAAAAACATACCTAGCAAGCAAATAAATAGAACTGCTAAAAGTGAATCTGTTCCTGTAACAAGTGGAGCAACAAGTTTTCCTATTAAACCATGAACATCAATTTCAAGCCACATTGTCACTAAACTTACAAGTAATATTACAAGAGCTGTAGGAGTTAAAGCTTCAAAAGATCTTGCAACAGAAGCAGGAACTTCAGGAGGCATAGAAATTTTAAAGTTAGAAACTTGAGTAAATCTATATATTTCTACTCCTATAAAAGCTGATATTATACCTACAAATAATCCGGCAGCTCCTAATTGTCCCATGGGAAGTAGCCAACCTTTAGGTACACTTGAAATATATAAATTTAAATCTTGAGATTCTAAAGAAAGTGCTTTAACTGCATCATTTACCGCTGGTGATATTTTAGGAATAAGTGTTAGCATATATGCAAGTTCAGCAATAATCCCACCTGATAAACCATCTAATTTATATGATTTAGAAAGTGAATACCCTATTCCAAATACAGCATAAAGTGTCATTATAAACATTGACATACGATATGGAAGTAAAATTTTACCTGCATTAGCTTTTATAAACATAGTAATCTTCCAAGTAGATGGTAATTGATTAGGCATAAACGCTAAAACTAAAAACATAGAACTTACTATTATAATTGGTAAAGTAGAAATAATTCCATCACGTATAGCTCTTAAATGTCTTTGTTCCGCTAATTTTGCCATTGGAGTTGACAGTTTCTCGTCCATAAATTTTGAAATTTTATCAAACATTTTAGTTCCTTCTTTCTTTTATTTTATTAATGCTAAAACCTGATTTAATAATTTTAATCCTCCAAGTGGACTGTACGCCTGTGGCTCAATAAGTGCTATTGGCACATTTAAATCTTTTGCTATTTCTTGAAGATAATCATATCTATGACGAATTTGAGGAGCAACCATTGCTAAATCATAACCTTTTTTTAATTCTTCCTCAAATGCTTGTGTTCCTACAGCAACAACTTCAATATCATAACCTTTTTTTGTTGCTTCTGTTTTTAATGCATTGATAGCAATTGTGCTTGACATACCGGCTGAACAAACAAACAAAACTTTCATATTTTTTCCTTTCTATTTAATATATTATTTTTGTGTAATATGAGATAAATAACACAAATAAAATTAAAATACTAAGACTAACAAAAACAAAGAAAAAAGATTTTGTAAATCTTTTTTTGATTGTATAAAAAATTGTGAGTAAGTAAATGCAAAACTACTTAAAATACTACTTATAATAAGTGCTTTCCACTTTATCCCGCCAAACAAATACTCAAGATAAGGTTGTACTATAAATACTACTAAAGTTAGAACAATTATTATAAATATAAAACTTTTATAACCAAATGTCGGTATATTATAATCAGTTTCACCGAATGTAACCTTATATTCTTTTTTTTCTTCATTTTTAGTTTTCCATTTATACATATTATTCCTCCAAATACTTAAAAGGATTTTAACAAATAGTTCCTAATATTACTCTTTTTTTAGAACCTGTTGCACTTGGAACATTAGAAGGTCTATTATGTAAAGTTTCATTTCCTAGTATCACAAAGGCTATTGCTTCTTTTGCATCAGAGAAATATCCTAATTCTTCTTGTGTACAAACTTCACATTTACCTAAAAGTGTTTTTAACATATTCATTAAAGTATCATTAAATGCTCCACCTCCACTAATGATAACTTTATCAGGCATTTTAGTAAAAAATTTCATATAACTATCTCTAATACAAATTGCTGTAAATAAAGTAAATGTATGAATAATATCTTCAGACTTTTCATTTTTATATTTTTCTAGTAACAAGTCTACATATTGTTTTCCAAATTCTTCTCTATCTGTTGATTTTGGAGGTATTTTTTCCAAATATGGGTGTTTTAATAATTCATTTAATAATTTATCAATTAATTTTCCTTTTAAAGCTATTTCACCTTTATTGTCGTATTCCAAGTTATATAAAGATTTCATAGCTTCATTAATAATCATATTCCCTGGACCGTTATCAAAAGCAAAAATATCTTCAAGTGTGCCATTACTTTTTAAATATGTTACGTTAGATATTCCTCCTATATTTTGAAGTGCAATATTTTTAGTTTTAGATGAATATAATATGTAGTCTGCATAAGGTACAAGTGGTGCTCCTTGGCCTCCGGCTGCTATATCCATAACTCTAAAATTTGAAATAGTTTTTATTCCTGTATTATATGATATTATTGATGCTTGCCCAATTTGAAGTGTAGAACTATAAAAACCTTCTTTAGGATAAGGTAAATGATAAATAGTTTGGCCATGACTTGCAACAAATGCAATATCACTATACTTTAAATTATTCTTTTTTATAATTTTCTTTACTCCTTCAAGGTAAAAATACCCAAGTTCAAAATCTAAAGAACAAATCAATTTGTTATTTGACTTTTCTTCACTACAAGCATTTTTTATTTTATTTCTTAATTCATCTTTAATGTCTAAACATATAAAATCTATTAATTTAACTTTCGTATCAAGAAAACTTCCTTTTATATCACAAAGAGCAACATCTAAACCATCTAAGCTTGTTCCTGTCATTAAACCTATTGCATACATAGTCTTTTATCCAATTCATTAATTTTTTTATTCATATTAATAATAGTGTCTGCTAAACTTCTTACTTCAATAGCTGTCATTAAATGATCCTGTGCATGTACAAATAACACACTTACATTTATATTATTTCCCTTTGCCTCTTCTTGAATTAGATCAGTTTGTATATTATGGGCTTTTAATAAATAAGAATCAGCTTCTTTTAAAAGTTCTTGTGTTTTTTCATAATTTTTCTTAGAACTTTCATTCATTGCCTCGTATACTAAACCTTTTGCTACTCCAGCATTTGTAATTATCTCAAAAATAATTGTTTCCAATTCTTCCATATTATACCTCCTATTAAAATTTATTAATTTTTTCAATTTGAGTTTCCTTTATTTTTTTACTTACAAGTTCATAATTTGTATTTGAGTATTTCATATATATAACATCAATTAAATTAAGCATAGAAATTCTTGAATATATCGCAGCACTTCTTTTTAAGCTCTCCTTTGATGTTACATATAAATTATATTTACATCTTTTTGATACTTCATTATTATTATATTTTGTGATTGAAACTGTATCTATTCCTTTACTTAATAGTATTTCTGCTATTTCAACCATTTCTTTTGTCATTCCTGAATAAGAAATTATTATACCTAAATGGTTTTCATTACTGTTTTTGGCTTGTATATATTGCTGATCTGTTCCTTTAAATAAATTTGTAAGTTTTCCTACTCTCATAAATTTATATTGTGCATCTAAACAAACTATATGAGATGCTCCCATTCCATAAAAATCTATAATAGTTTTTTTATTTATCAAATTTACAACTTCATCAATTATTTCAGCATCTTGTAATAATTTTGTTTCTTTAAGAGAATCAATACTTAATTTGTTTAACTTTTCTATTATTATTTTCGTATCATTTGTTCTATCTATATCTGTTTTTTCAACATTAATATTTTTACTATTTAAATTTGCAATTTCTTCAATAAGTTTTATTTTAAGTTCAGAAAATCCACTAAGCCCTATCTTTTTACACATTCTTGTTACAGTTGATATACTGGTAAAAGTTTTTGATGAAATATCTGTTATTGAAATATTTTTTATATTTTTATAATTTTCCATTATATACTTAGCTACACATAATTCATTTTCAGTAAATTTTTTTGTTTCTCTAATTTTTATCAGTATACTCATGTATTAACCTCGCTACATTGTACTCATATTCTTTTAACTTATTTATTGAAACTTCTTTATCTGTATTTAAAAGTGTCATAACTATTGCTACTTTCACATCATTATCAGATTTCATTAAATTTTTTGAAGCCGTTTCATAATTACACTTAGTCGTATTCATAATTATACTTTTAGCTCTTTCTATAAGTTTCATATTTGACGTTTTTACATCAACCATATAACCTGAAAAAACTTTACCTTTTTTTATCATAATAGCTGTTGATATCATATTAAGTACCATTTTTTGTGCTGTTCCAGATTTCATTCTTGTAGAACCTGTAACTATTTCAGCACCCACTTCAATTTCAATAGGATATAAACTAATTTGTGAAATTTTTGAATTTTTAGAACAACTTATACTCCCTGTAATTGCTCCTATAGAGTTTGCATATTCAATAGCAGATATAACATATGGTGTTCTGCCTGATGCTGTTAAACCTATAACTACATCATTTTCTGTTAAATCAATAGTTTTTAAATCTTCTACACCTTGATTTTGATTATCTTCTGCATTTTCCTGTGCTAAAAACATAGCATTTTTTCCACCAGCAATTATTCCTTGAAATAAGGAAGGTTCAACACCATAAGTCGGTGGACACTCAGAAGCATCTAATACTCCTAATCTTCCAGATGTTCCAGATCCTATGTATATTATTCTAGTTTTTTCATTGTATCTTCTAAGAATTGCATCTACTAACTCTGCTATGCTTTTTAATTCCTTTTCAACGCAATATGCTACTTTTTTATCTTCCTCATTTATTCTTTTTACAATTTCAAAACTATTTTGAAGCTCTATATCTTTGCTATTTTTGTTATTTTTTTCAGTAGATAATTCATTTAAATTTATCACAATATCACTTCCTTTTAATATATTATATATCGTTTTTTAATATTTTCACCTTTTTTTGAAAATTATTTCCAAATTTTGAAAACAAAAAAAGCACATACCATAATTTTTGGTATATGCTTTATGTTTATTTAATTTATATTTGCTTTCATAAGTCTTATTGTACTTGCTCTATCATTTTCATCAAGCTTCATACGAATAAATTTAATAGTTTCTTCCAGTTGTGGTATGGTCATATACTCAAGAGCATTAACCCTTCTTCTGGTTTTTTCTATTTCATCAGCCATTAACTCACAAGATTTTTCAAGCTCTGAAAGTCTTATTAAATCAGGCATTATACTGTTTAATTCATAAACTGCATCATCTAGTTCAGCTGATGTCCCACCATATGAATATGGGTAAATGTCGCTAAGATTAGGATTACTTAAATCTTCATCTAATGTTAAAACAGGTATTCTAACACTCATAACATTTCTTTTTGATAAATCAATTTTAAAATTCATTTTAGGAACAAAAATTGATTCTTCATATGCTTCATTTGACATTATAGCCCTTGCAAGCAAGAAATTTTTAAGTGCATTCTCAACCTTTTTTTCTGTATTTTGTCTTGCTTTCTTATTCTTTTTAATCATATCAATAAAGATTCTCATAAGTTCATCTTGCTTATCTTTTAATAGTTTGTGACCTTTTTTAGCTGTTACTAATTTAATCTTAAGTTTGCTAAGTTCCATTCTGGTAGGATTAACATTTAGCTTAGCCATAAATTAATCCTCCTTATTAAGATATTTTTCAAGATATTTATCTCTAATTCTCTTAAGTTCTGTTCTAGGAAGTATTCTTAAAAGCTCCCAACCTAAATTTAGTGTATCTTGTATAGATCTATCCTTTGAAAATCCTTGACCAACATATTCTTCTTCAAATTTTTGTGCAAATTTAGCGAATAATTTATCTGTATCTGATAATGCAGATTCTCCTAATATTACCGCTAATTCTTTAGCTTCTTTACCTGTTGCATATGCTGAAAACAATTGGTTCATTGTATCTGCGTGGTCTTCTCTTGTTTTTTTATCCCCTATACCTTTATCTTTAAGTCTTGAAAGTGAAGGTAATACATCTATTGGAGGCATTATATTCTTTTTATATAATTCTCTACTTAAAATTATTTGCCCTTCTGTTATATACCCTGTCAAATCAGGAATTGGATGTGTTTTGTCATCTTCAGGCATTGTAAGTATAGGTATTTGTGTTATTGATCCAGGTTTACCTTTAATTTTACCTGCTCTTTCATATAAAGTTGAAAGGTCAGTATATAAATATCCAGGATATCCACGTCTTCCAGGAACTTCTTTTCTTGCAGCAGATATTTCTCTTAAAGCTTCACAATAATTTGTTAAGTCTGTTATTATTGTTAATACGTGCATTCCTTTTTCAAATGCTAAATATTCTGCACAAGTAAGTGCCATTCTTGGAGTTGCTATACGTTCTACAGCAGGGTCATTTGCAAGATTAATAAATAGAACAGCTCTATCTATTGAACCTGTCCTTTTAAAATCTTCAATGAAAAATTCAGCTTCTTCATAAGTTATACCTACAGCAGCAAATACAACCGCAAATTTTTCTCCACTTCCTAAAACTTTTGCTTGTCTTGCTATTTGTGCAGCAAGTTCAGCATGTGGTAATCCTGAACCAGAAAATATAGGAAGTTTTTGTCCTCTAACAAGTGTATTTAACCCATCTATTGCAGAAACTCCAGTTTGTATAAATTCTGATGGATAATCTCTTGATACAGGATTTAATGCCATTCCATTTATATCTAATCTTTTTTCAGCAATTATCTTAGGTCCATTATCCATTTCTTCACCAAGACCATTAAATACTCTACCTATCATATCTTCCGATACTTTAAGTGTCAACGGTTTTGCTAAAAATCTAACTTTTGAATTAGTCATATTAATTCCAGCAGCTGACTCAAATAATTGAACTATTGCTTTATCTCCATCAATTTCAAGTACTTTTCCAAGTCTTATTTCTCCTGTTTGTGTTTCAATTTCAACTAATTCTTCATATTTTACACCTTCTACACCTGTTACAGTCATTAAAGGACCTACTATTTCTTTAATTGTTTGATATTCTTTTATCATACAAGTTCCTCCTTAACTGCCTTAATTAATTCATTTATTTGTACAGGTATATCATTTGTAATATCTACTATTTGTGATATATCTTTTTCATCTATATATTTTGCTCTGGCAATTCTTTCTCTAATAGGTAAATTTAATAAATCTCCTAAGAAAACTCCTTCTTTAAGAGCTTTTACTGCTTCATTATAGAAAGATAATACCATAGTAAGCATTTTGTTTTGTTTATCAAGTGATGTAAATGTGTCTTGTTCATGGAACGCATTTTGTTGTAAGAAATCTTCTCTTATACTCTTAGCTGCTTCAAGTTTTAACTGATCTTCATAAGAAAGTGTATCTTTTCCTACAAGTCTTACTATTTCTTGAAGATTTGATTCTTCTTGAAGTAATCTCATTGCTTGAGTTCTTCTTGCCGAGAATGTATTTTCAACATTTTCATCCATCCATTCATCAACTTTTGTTTGATAAAGTGAATATGAATTTAACCAGTTAATAGCTGGGAAATGTCTTCTATATGCAAGAGAAGAATCAAGACCCCAGAATACTTTAACTATTCTAAGCGTTGCTTGTGAAACAGGTTCTGATATATCTCCACCCGGAGGAGAAACTGCACCTATAACTGTTAATGCTCCTACTCTATTATCGTCTCCAAAGCAAACAACCTTACCTGCTCTTTCATAAAATTCCGCTGCTCTTGATGATAAATAAGCAGGATATCCTTCATCTCCTGGCATTTCTTCAAGACGCCCTGACATTTCTCTTAATGCTTCAGCCCATCTTGATGTTGAATCTGCCATTATTGAAACTGAGTATCCCATATCTCTAAAATATTCTGCAATAGTTATACCTGTGTAAATTGAAGCTTCTCTGGCTGCAACCGGCATATTTGAAGTATTTGCAATTAATACTGTTCTTTTCATAAGAGATTGTCCTGTTTTAGGATCTATTATTTCTGGAAATTCCATTAAAACATCCGTCATTTCATTTCCACGTTCTCCACAACCAACATAAACAACTATTTGAGCATCTCCCCATTTAGCAAATTGATGTTGAACTACAGTTTTACCAGATCCGAAAGGTCCTGGAACACAAGCTGTTCCTCCTTTAGTTACAGGAAAGAATGTATCTATTACTCTTTGTCCTGTAATAAGTGGTTCATTAGGATTTATTTTTTCCTTATATTTTCTACCACGACGTACAGGCCATTTTTGTATCATATTAATTTGTATACCTGAAACTACAGCAACAGTTTCTTCTACTGTAAATTCACCTTCATTTATGCTTTCAATAGTTCCGCTGACTCCATATGGAACCATTATTTTATGTTCTATTAATGATGTTTCTTGAACTACTCCTAAAATGTCTCCAACACTTACATTATCCCCAACTTTTTTTCTAGGTTCAAACTTCCATTTTTTTTCTCTATTAAGAGCTTTTACTTCAACACCTTTTTCTAAAAAATCACCTATTTGTTGTCTTATCATATCTAGTGGTCTTTGTATACCGTCAAACATGTTTTCAAGTAATCCAGGTCCTAATTCAACAGATAGTGGTTCTCCAGTTGAAATAACAGGCTCTCCAGGTCCTATTCCAGAAGTTTCTTCATAAACTTGGATTGATGCCTTATCATCTCTCATTTCTATTATTTCACCTATAAGTTTCTTGTCTCCAACTTTTACAACGTCATAGACATTTGCTTCATCCATATTTTCAGCAACAACAAGTGGACCAGAAACTTTTATTATTCTACCAACTTTCAAGTTAATCCTCCTAAAATATATTTGTACCTATCGCTTTTTCAATATTTTCATCAATTTTGTTCATTCCAATATTAAGACTTCCTCTATTACTTGGTATTAAAGTAATCATAGGTAAGGTACTTGTTTTGAATCTATCAATTACATCTTTTGAAGCATTTGCATATTCTTCAGTTATGAATATGATACCATAATCTTTAGTAGCAAGATGCTCTATAACTTTTTTTACTTTTGATGATAACTCTTCTTCATTTTCACTAAATTCTATTGGATAAACATCAACACCCAATACTTTAAAAGGACTGATTAAATCTTTATCGCCAACTATTGCTAATTTATACATAAATTTCCCTCATCCTTTCTTTTATTATATTAGTGTTAATCTTATTAATTTTTCCTGTCATTATAAGGCGTATGGCTTTCATTTCATATTCTTTTGCTAGAATATAAGTTATAATAGGTTCAACTCCATAATTAACATCTTTATATTGCTTTATAAGACTTATTTGTAAGTTATCTAGTTCTTTTTCAATCACAGATATTTTACCTGTTTTTGCAAATTTTTCCCACATAGACTTATCATCAAACATTTTACGCAAGTCTTCCATATATGAATCTTTTTCATAAATATTAAGTAAAGCTTCATTATCAAATATACAGTAATTTGCATATTTAATACTTCTATTTTGATTTTTAAGTCTTAAAAATGTTAGTAGATTATATGAATCAATAAGTAAATTATAGTATTTAGAAAATATTTCTAATCCTGTTTTTTCACATTCTATTTTTAATTTTTCATAATACATTTTATCAATATATATAACCGCTTGTGAAATATCATTTGTTTTTTCAAGCATTTCATAAGCTTTTTTGTATTCATTTTCCAAATCTATGTTTGATAATTTTACAAAATACTGATCTACATTCTTATTTTTCATGCTTGCTTTAAGTCTTAACTTTAAATTTTGAAATTCATATTTTAATGCTAATATATCAACTATCTCTTGATGTTTTTTAGCAAGAGTTCTAGCAAATGAATATACTTTTTTTATCTCGTTTGATAAAATTTCTTCGTAATCTTCTTCTTTAACTACTCCAGCCATACTTTTACTATAGTCTGTTTCACTTAAAATTTTTAATATATCTAATGCTGTATTAGCATCTATCATACGCATAAGTTTAGCCGAATTTAATAATTTCTTTTCAGCAACCTTAACTAAAGCCGCAGCTTGGACATATTCCATTTTATCTATCATAAGCTACCCTCCTTAGTCAAATAAATACTGTTTTATTTTTGATATTATTTCATCTTTATTATAACTTATTAGGGCTTCTAAACTGTAATTTTCAAAAATACCGTTTTTTTCTATCATAAACCCTGTATTTATTTTATCGCTAAATTTAACGTTTTCTAACCCTAAATTCATATTTTCATATGCTTTAGGTAATATTATATTTTCATTCTCTGCTAATTGCCTATTATCTAATATTTTATGAATATATGATAAAATTTTATCAGAAGAAATATTTTTTATTTCCTCATTTAGTTTATCAAATATATTGCTTATTGCATTTTGTTTAGCATCTAAAATAATGTTTCTAGCTTTTAATTTAGTTGATGACTTTATTTTTTCTATGCCTGAATTTTCTTGTATTTCATATTCAACTTTTAATTTTTCAACTTCTTTTAATGCCTTATCTTCATATTGCTTTTTAGAATAACCAGCTTTTTCATTAGCTTCACTTAGAATGAATTTCGCTTTTTCATTAGCTTCTTCTACTATTTTAGCTACGATTCTTTCTAAATTTTCCATTCTTCCTCCTTAAAATGCAACAGCACCTAAAAGAATGAAAGAAATAACAAAGGCAAGTAGTGCATAAATTTCAACCATTACGGCATATATTATACCTTTTACTTGTTGACTTTCGTTTTTAATTAAGATAGTTATACTTGCTGTTGATACTTTTGCTTGTGATATAGCTGAATAAAGACCAACAAATGCTATAGGTAAACAAGCTGCTAATAAATATATACCTTGTTGAGTAGTCATCATAGTTGCTTCAGGGTTTAACGCTGTTACTTTACCAAGTGCAAGTAATCCTATTGCAAATCCATATAATCCTTGTGATCCAGGTAATAGTTGTAATATAAGTGATTTAGCAAATTTTTCAGGTTCATCTATAACAACAGCAGTTGCTGCTTCCCCAACCATTCCTACACCTTTAGCTGATCCAATTCCTGGTAAAATTACTGCTAACGCTATTCCTATTACAGCAAAAATTAATCCTGTGTTTTTAAACATTTCTAACATATCTTTATATCCTCCTAATTATTTTTCTCTTTTATATTTATATATTTTTCTTCAATTTTGAAGTCTTTAAATTCTTTTCCTCCGCCTTCATAGAATTTACCGAAAAATTCTACATATATTAATCTTGCAGAGTGTACATATGCTCCAAGTAAAGCAAGCAACATGTTAAACGTTTGACCTACTATAAATATTAAAATTGTAAAAATTATAGTAAGTAGTTTAAATCCTATCATAGTACAAATTTGATTTACTGATTGAGCTATAAATCCACCTGAAAGTCCAAGTGCCATAAGTCTTGCATATGATATGAAATCTCCTATATACCCTGATATTCCATATAATGCATATACTCCAAGTCCTATACGTCCTCCAGCATTTTTAACTTCTCTTCCACCAGTTAAAACTATACCTATCATAGATAATATCATTAAATACTTAGATATTGTTACAAAAGTTTCAGGTACGCCTAAACTGTTTCCACCTATCATAATTATGACAGTTGAAAGTAGTATATACCAGAATAATACATCATATACAGCATCTAAAATCTTACCATTTTTAATATATACATAAGCTTTAACACCTAAAGCTACAAATATATGAATAACACCTATAACTATCGACATTGCAAGTATTGTATTATAATCTTTTGCAGGGTCTATAATATGCGGCACATTTATAGGTAAACTGAAATATGAACCATAAATTGCTCCCCAAATCATAATTGAAAAACTTAAATAAAAGAAGAATTTAACATTTTTCTTTAATGATTCAGATAATTTACAAGTTGCTAAAACCAGTCCTGTAAGTATTGCCATTAATACTCCATACCCTACATCTGCAACCATCATTCCGAAAAACAACCAATAAAATGGTGCAACAACAGGTGTCGGGTCAATTTCGCTATAACGTGGCATTGAATATGTTTTAACAAGTCCTTCAAATGCATCTGAAAATCCGTTATTCTTAAACTTAATCGGCACATCTCCATCGTCATTTGCTGCCTCTTCAGTTTTTAAATAATAATAATTTGTACATACATTTTTTATAACTTTTTCAAATTCTTTCAGTTTAATGTCTGGAACATATCCTGTTATAACAGAAAGATTTTGAGTTTGACCAAAAGTTTCACTGACTGTTTCTTTTAATTTTTCGTTTTTAAAGTATTCATAGCATACTTCTAATGTTTCTATATCTTTTGCAAGTTCTGATAAAGTTACCTCAATTATTTCGTTTTGTGTTTTTGCATCTCTAATATCATCTTCATATTTATGTATATATTCTAAAGGCTTTTTATCAATACTTATATTTGATCTATTATATCCATATTTTCTTGCAATTTCTAAAATTTCTTTTTCCTGTTTTTCTAAAAACATCATTGCTAAAGTTTTTTCTTTATTTGTTTCATTTAATATTTCGATATATACATCATACTCTTTTAAATCATCAAGCATACTTTCGTAATTTTTTGTTGGTAAAGTTCCAATTGTAATAAATGCTTGTTTTAAACTTTTTACATTGCTTAAACTTATGTCCAATTTAGAGTATGGTTTATACTCTACTATTTTGTTTTTAGCATTTTCAATAGTCTTAATATTTGAATCATATTCAGTAAAACAATTATTTACTTTTTCTATTATTTCTTTATAATTACTATTTTTAGCAAATGTAAATAAATCTTCATAAGTAAATTCTTTATTTCCCTCTTTAAGACTTTGAATAGCACCTTTTGCTTTTGCATACTTTCTTAATTTTTTTATAGTTAAATCCAGTTTATAAATATTATCGTCAATATCTTCTTGGTTTTCTGATACAAAATTACTATAACCGTAGTCTTCAATTTTAGTTTGCCTAAAATCTACTTCCTTAAAATTTTGCATAGCACTTAGAATTTCTTTTTTATCATGACTAAATATTATTAAGCTGAATTTACTCATTCTTAATATTGCCATACATTTATCCTCATTTTATTAAGTCTTCTAATAGTTTTTGTATTACTTCAGCACTTTTTGAAGAAGCATTTGCTTTTAAATTTTCACCATTTTTTTTGGCTTCTTCAATTTCACTCGACAATTCATTTTCAACTTCTTTAAATTTTTCCGAAAGTTTTACTTTTAAATGTTCCTTCGTTTCTAATATTGTATTTTCATATTTTTGCTTTGCACAAATATCTGCACTTTCTACAATACCGGCAGCGTCAGTATTTGCTTTTTGAATTATTTGAAAAGCTTCTTCTTCCGCTATTTTTATTCTTTCTATTGCTTCTACCATTTAACTATTCAACCTCCTTTATATCTACGATTTTTTGTGCTATCTGAACTGCGTTTGTTGCTGCTCCTTTTCTAATATTATCTGCTACTATCCATAAATTCAGTCCATTTTCTAATGAGAAATCACGTCTTATTCTACCAACATAAGTTTCATCTTTACCTTCAACTTCTATTGGCATTGCAAGATCTTTTAAAATAACACCTTCTGCTTTTGAAAGTCCTTCTTTTAATTCTTCAAGATCAAAATCTTTTGATAATTCAAGGTTTACACTAACTGCATGAGAATATCTTACAGGGACTCTTATACAAGTTGCTGTTATTTTAATATTTGGTTCTGATAAAATTTTTCTTGTTTCATTTATCATTTTTAACTCTTCTTTTGTATAGCCACTTTCATCAAATTTATCTATAAAAGGAATTAAATTAAACGCTATTTGGCTGCTAAATTTTTTACTTGATTCTCCTTTTAAATTATTATCTAGGTCTTCTAAGCCTTTTTGCCCAGCTCCTGATACAGATTGATAAGTTGAATAAACTATTCTTTTTATACCATACGTATCGTTTATATATTTTAATGCAGGTATAACTGTAATTGTAGAACAATTAGGATTTGCTATTATTCCATTTAATGTTATCTTTTCAGGATTTACCTCAGGTACAACTAAAGGTATATTGTCATCCATTCTAAAACAACTACTATTATCTATTACAATAGCTCCTTTATTTGCAAATTTTGGAGCAAATTCTTTTGATATCTCAGCTCCTGCTGAAAATAGGGCAATATCAATATCATCTTTTATATTTTCTTCTTTTAGCTCTATTATTTCATATTCTACGTTGTCATATACTATTTTCTTACCTTTAGATCTTGCCGAAGCATAAAGATATAAGTTTTTTATTGGAAAATTTCTTTCTTTTAAAACTTTTAACATTGTTTGTCCAACAAGTCCTGTTGCTCCGACTACTGCCACGTTTTGTTTCATTTTATCATCTCACATTCTTAATAAGTATAACCGTCAAATACTTTTGTTGCTGTTCCTGTCATATATATATTACCGTTTACAACATTAATATTAACTGCTCCACCAAGTAAATTTACCCTGCAATCTTTGTTTACTTTTCCTTGTAAATTAGCAACATAAACTGAGGCCCCTGCACCTGTACCGCAAGCAAGAGTTATTCCTACACCACGTTCCCAAGTATACACATTAATTTCATTTTCCGAAACTATGTGTACTAAATTTACATTTGTACCATTTGGAAAAATACTATAATTTTTCTCTATTAATTTACCGTATTTTTCTAAAAATTCAAAATCTATATCATTATCTATTATGCAACAATGATCTGTTCCGGTATCAACAAAATTTAATTTTATTGTTTTTCCTTTTAATTCTATTTCTTTATCTAAAAAATTAATTTTTGCTTCCCCTAAACACACTTTATATTTATCTTCTATTTTTTCAACTTGTTTTATTCCTGCTAAAGTATCAATTTTAGAGTAATCATCACCATTTAAATCAAGATATTTTGCAAAACATCTAATACCATTTCCACACATTTTAGCAATACTTCCGTCAGCATTAAAAAATCTCATAAATGGCAAACCATTTTTTGTTTCATTTATGATTAAACCGTCTGCACCTATTCCAAAATGCCTGTCACATAATTTTTTCACATCATCTTGACTTACTTTTTCATCTGTTATTATGAAATCATTACCCAAACCGTTATATTTTGAAAATTTTATCATATTAAAAGTCCTTTTTCCCTGAATAATTCAATAAGTCTTTGTCTTGTATCTTCACTTGCTTTTACTAAAGGTAATCTTAATGTATTTTTCGCAAGCCCTAGAATATCCATAGCTTCTTTAATAGTTACAGGATTTCCTTCAATAAACATATTTTTACTTATATCATATAAATACTCATGAATTTCGTAGGCTTTATCTAATGGAGTGTTATAAAACATAGAAATTTTATCAGGTATCACATTTGCAACAACTGAAATTACTCCTTCAAATCCAAGTACTCTTGCAGGTAATATTAAAGGATCGTCTCCTGATAATAATTCTAAACTATCTTTGCATAATTTCTTTACTTCTATCATTTGTTCTATATTACCACTTGCTTCTTTAAGTCCAATAATATTAGGGATTTTTGATAATTCAAATATAGTTGTTGGTGTAATATTAACTCCAACCCTTCCCGGAACATTATATATTATTATAGGTATACCAACTTTTGCTATTTCACTATAATGAGCAATTATTCCTTTTTGTGTAGGTTTATTGTAATAAGGACAAGTACTTAAAACATAATCTGCTCCTATGTCCTTACATTTTCTAGTTAATTCTACAGCTTTTTGTGTATTATTTGCTCCTGCTCCAGCTATTACTACAACTCTTTTATTTACTTTATTAACAACTGTTTTTATAACATGTTCATATTCAATTTCATTTAAAGTTGGCGTTTCACCTGTTGTTCCACAAACAACTATACCTGAAATACCATTTGAAATTTGAAACTCAACCAATTCTTCCAATTTATCATAATCAACAGATAAATCTTCTTTAAATGGGGTTATTATTGCTACATATGCTCCTTTAAGTTTCATTTACAATACACCTCCTACTACAATTCAAACTCTTTTGCAAGTAATCTTGCTATTTCTTTTCCATTTTTTTCATCAACAACCAAAGAAATACTTATTTCAGATGTTGATATTTGATGAAAACTTAAATTATGTTCTGAAAGAACCTTAAATATTCTTGATATTACTCCTATATGTGTAACTATTCCTATACCCACCAGAGATACTCTTACAACTTCACTATTTAAAACTACACTTACACCTTCTAAATTTAAATCTTTAAATAAGTTTTCAACCATTGCTTTATCAGTTCTTGGTGTTGTAAATGCTATACTTCCGTTTTCTGATATTACATCATTATGGCTTATTAAATCTATATTAATACCTAATTCTACAGCCTTAGTAAATATTGGTTCAAGATTTTTGGCATATGTAGGTATATTGTCAACTGTAACCATAAGTGTATTTTCATTTATAGATATACCCTTTATTCTATGCTCTTCCATTTTTTTCTCCTTAATTAAAGTTCCATTTTTTTCTCCAAGAGTTTTTCCAACATAAATTGGTATTTTATATTTGTATCCAAGTTCTATTGCACGAGGCTCCATAACTCCTGCTCCTAGATATGCCAATTCCATCATTTCTTCATATGAAATTTCATTTATTTTTTTCGCATTCTCATACACTCTTGGGTCAATTCCATATATTCCATCAACGTCTGTATATATTTCACACATTGCATTTAAACTACAAGCAAGAGCAACTGCTGAAGTATCAGAACCTCCTCTACCTAAAGTAGTTACATCTCCTAACTCATCTATTCCCTGAAATCCTGCAATTACTACTATATATCCATCTTTTAAATGTTTTTTTATTTTTTCAGTATTTATACTTTTTATTCTACTTTTTGTATGAACTCCACTTGTTTTTAATTCTATTTGTTCTCCAGTAAACGATATAGCTTTAACACCAATATTGTTTAATGCTATTGCAAGTAACGCTATAGTTTGATTTTCACCGGTAGACATAAGTCTATCTAATTCTCTTACATTAGGATTATTTGTTATTTCTCCTGCAAGTGCTATTAAACTATTCGTAGTTTTTCCCATAGCAGATACCACTACTACAAGGTCATCTCCACTTTCTTTTAGTGTCTTTAAGTGATTTGCTATTGCTTTTATTTTATCAGTAGTTGAAACAGATGAACCTCCATATTTTTGAACTTTCGACATTTATTTTTCCACCTTAGCTTTTATTGTTAAATTTTTATATATTTTAAGTGTTCTATTTGGAACATAAATATAGTTTGTTATTGCATTTTCTATTATTTTTTCATCACTTATTTTTGGCAATTCTTTTTTATTATTATTCATATTTGGATAATATTCATATGAATAATCATTATCTACGTTATCTTGAACTATACTTTGAACTTCATATTTACCAAAACTTTTTATTTCATCTTTAAATTTTTCAATTGCCTTAGTATACAACGACTCTTCTAATTGCTCTTTATCAGCTTCAAAAGTTATATGTGATATATTTATTCCTAGTTCTTGACATATAGATATAATAAGCCCTGTATTTTTTAAATCTTGTGTCTCTATTTCAAGATTATGATTTAATATATTTTCTTTAACTTTTTTATTAGATACTAAAATTTCTTTAGATATATTTTCATAACTATCAACATTAACAGCTACGCCATGCTTTTTTAAGTCCGTTTCAATATTTTTAAATATTTGCATAGCTTTTTCATATGTATCTGCTTTTATTTCTATTTTATTTCCATTAATATCCGGATATTTGTTTAATATATATCTGAAATTATTTTTATCTATATTTAATAAATTGACCATAAAACTTATATATTGCTCTTTATTATACACAGGAATTTCTTTTTCAACTGATGAGCTATAATAAGTTTTTGTAGATAATTTATGTAATATTCCTATTTTATTTAAAATACTTTTTAATTTTGAAACCTTTTTATCATCATCTACACTTATACTAATTTTTGCAAGTTTATCTTTTGCTTCAACACTTGCATTAATTTCTAGTGTAATATTATTTTTTAAATTAAGCTTACTGTCATTATATGCTTTAAAACTTGTACTTGATGTGATTGTTTCCTCCATATTTGGACTTTGTATATCAGTTTCCATTTTTTCAATACTCAAATTCATTGGCTTTGATTTGTAGTCTTGTCTTATATAATTTGAATTATTACTTGATTTAATAAAATTTAATATATATTCATCTTTTAGATTATACCCCAATTTTTTAGAAATTATTTTTGCTATATTTTTAGATTTATTTATTTCATCTAAAGTATTATATTCTATATTTTTAACATAAAAATCGGGATTATCAACTTCCATCTCATATTTTTTTGCTATTGATACTACCTTTGAAATATTTTTGATATTACTTAAATCAATTAAAAATGTTTGTGATATTGTATACTCTTTTTCAGTTACATTGTCATCAATCTGTATTGTTTTTGCACTGACAAAAGAAAGATGATTGGATACTTTTGAAACCCGTTTATATATTTTTTCTAAATTAGATACTATATTTTCTGAAATTTCTGAAAATACTAAATTATATACATTTTTATTATTTTTAGTTGTTACATATGAACTATCTGCAAATTTTGACATCTCATTAGATGCAAATACTATACTTGTCTTATATTTAACTTCTTTATTTTTTGTTACGACATTATTTTTAGAATAATTGTAATCTGCTATATTTACAGTAGCTAAATTACTATTTTGGATTTCATTGGTAAATAACTTACTCTTATTTTTTATACTCTCACTTGCTTTTTTTAAATTTCTATCTTTCACTTTTAAAGTAACAAATAATTTTGCACTGTCTGCATTTACGCTTTTATGTGTTGTATTTGTAAGATGTAAATTTAATTCATTTGTATAGCTTATCATTGCCACCAAAGACAATAAAATAAATATTTTTTTCATTTTTTGCCACCTCTGATTTCTTTAAAAAGAGACCAATAACCACTTATTATTCCAAGAATAATAAAAAGAATTAAAAGTATTACAGAACTTTTATATAATACATATTTTGTTAAAAAATAATATAGTATTAAAAGCAAAATTAACGGAGATATAAGTATATATGTAAAATTGGTAGCTGCTACCAAATATTTCGATAATGATTTATCTACTTTTTGTTTTTTCTCTATATTTTTTAACTCATCTCCGTCTTTATCTTTATTAAATTCTTTTTTATTACTAAAAGAAACACTTTCAGCAAGTTCTGTAAACTCACTGTCTTTTAGTTTGTGCAATTCATCAAAATTAGATTTTTTCATAATTTACCTCATTTTATTTGCAATTATAAAAAGTCTGCTTTCTCCATACATCTCATTTTTAGCTATATCATATATATTATACCCTTTATCATTCAACATTTGTATAACTTTATTAATATCATATATATATTTAATATGTTTTTCAATATATTTTGAGTAGCTTTCATCTTCATTTTTAATAAATGCTGTTATTTCAACAAGATGCTTATTATCCTTTAAATCTTCATGTCTAAATATTGCTGTATAATTTACTTCTTCATCAATGAATATATCATTTTCAAACATTTCATCAAAAATTTCAAGCTCAACAAGATCAAAAATTAAAATTCCGCCCTTAGATTGCATACTACTACAATTTTCTATAAATGAATTTAATGCTTCATAACCTGAAAAATAATTTACCGTGTCAAAATTACAAGTTATATAGTCAAATTTCTCATTTAACTTCTCTTTTGTAATATCAAGGTTATAGTACTTGATTTTATCATCTTTTTTTCTGGCAACAGCTAGCATATCCTGTGATATATCAATACCTGTTGTATCATAACCATATTTTCTAAACATAGTTGTAATACTTGCTGTACCACAACCAATATCAAGTAATTTACCCTTTTTATTAAGATATCTTCTTAAAAATTTAAACCAACTTTCATAATCTACATTTTTTGTAAATTCATCATAGACATAGGCAAATTTTTTATGCATCTACTAATTCCTTTCTAATAACATCTGAAATTTCATCTACATATTTATTAACTATTTCATCTGTTTTAGCTTCAACCATTACTCTTATTAATGCTTCTGTTCCTGATTCTCTAACAAGAATTCTTCCAATTCCTTCTATTTCTTTTTGACATTTTTGTATTACATCTAAAATATTCTTATTATCATGCCAATTTTTCTTTTTTTCCTTTGATACAACTATATTTTCAAGTCTTTGAGGCCATAATTTAATTTTAGAAACTAATTCACTTACTTTTTGTTTTGATTCAATAATTGCTGAAACAAATTGTATTGATGATAATACACCATCTCCTGTTGTATTGTGATCTAACATTATTATATGCCCTGATTGTTCTCCACCTAAATTTAAAGATTGTTGTTGCATTTTTTCTAATACATATCTGTCTCCAACATTTGCTCTTATTAATCTTATACCTTTAGTTTCAAGATATTTTTCAAATCCCATATTACTTTGAACAGTTGTAACTACTGTACTTGAGTTAAGTAGACCTTTTTTATTCATATTATTTGCTATAACTGCAATAATTAAATCTCCGTCAACTATATTTCCATTTTCATCAACGGCTATAAGTCTATCTGCATCTCCATCATAAGCAAGTCCACAATCTGCTTTATATAGTTTAACCATTTCTTGTAATAGTTCAGGATGAGTTGATCCACATTTTACATTAATATTTTTACCATTTGGAATATTATTTATTACAACAACATCTGCACCTAAACTCTGAAATACTTTTGCAGCTATACGATACGCAGCTCCATTTCCTGTATCTATTACAACTTTAAATCCTGTAAATTCAATGTTTGACGTATTTCTTAAAAATCTTCTATATAATTTTACATCATCTTCAACAAATGTATATCTTCCAAGTCTTTCAGGCTCAGCTAAGTTGCTTTTTAAAAAGTCATAATCTTCCATATAACCTTCTATCTCTTCTTCTACTTCATCTGGTAACTTATATCCATTGCTGCTAAAAATTTTGATACCGTTATCTTTTATTGGATTATGTGATGCTGAAATCATAACTCCTGCATTAGCATTTTTTATTCTTGTAAGATAACTTACACCCGGTGTAGGTAAAACCCCAACAAAATCTATATTTATACCCATAGCTGTAAGTCCTGCTGAAAGTGCAGATCTTATCATATACCCAGATATTCTTGTATCTGTACCAAGTACAATTCTAGGCTTTTTGCTTTTGTCTTCATTTTTTTTGTTCAAATAATATCCTAGTGCTAATCCAAGTCTTGTAACTAAATCTAAGCTTAAATCTTTATTAGCTACTCCTCTAATGCCATCTGTACCGAAATATTTTCTACTCATTTTGTATCTAACCCCTTAAATTTATTGAAAGTTCCAAATAAAATACCTAATATTTTTACATTTTTATTATCATTTTTAGTCAAAACATAAGATTTTGCGTTTTTATTTACAGCTTTTAATATTAAATGCTTATCTATTTTATTTACTATATATATTTCTTTTTTATTCTTGTATTCAACCATACAATATTTATCATTTATTTCCCCTATAAATTCAGAATAAGGTTCAAAAAAAACTAATTCTCTATTTTTAAAAGGTTCATAATTATCGCTGTCTATTCTTACAAAAAATGTTCCTTCTTCAATAAATTCAAAAATATATCCTGTATTTGAAATTATCATTTCAATATCATTTTTTGACTGCAAAAATCCACTATCTTTAAAAATCCCCATATAATTTATAGGGACAGTTTCATATTTATTAAAATTACTTTTAACAAGAGATCTTAATTCAAGTAGTTCAGATTGAAACTGTTTAGGAGTTTTTCTGAAAATTTCGTAATTTTCTATTGCCTTTTTATCCTCATTACTAACACTTAAACATTCATAAATTTTTGATAAAAATTTTTTAGATGGTGATTTTTTATCATTTAAAATATTGCTTAAATATTGGGGGACAACTCCTAAAATGTTAGCTAAATCTTGCCTAGGTGTCTTTTTAGGTATATATTTAACTAAAATCTGACCCGTTGTTTTCATTATTATCCTCTTCTTCCATTTCTAATATCATATTTACTTCTTCTATTATTATATCCGGATCTAATCCATGTACTGCTATTCCGTCATATAAACTCTCAGCTTCTGATATGAAACAACCTGTACAACCAAGTCCATATCTCATGAGAATTTCAGCTACAATAGGATATTTTTCTACCGCTTCCATTATATTCATATCAGCAGTTACTCTTTCTTTCATATAAATCTTTCCTTTACCTTATATTATATCATATTAATTACATTTTTTTAAATTGGTAACATATAAAAACTGCCGTAAAAATCTTCTGTCTTAAAAACATTTATTATTACTTTTTCATCTATTTCTTTTACAAGCCTTACTGTATCGTTTAATTCATAGCTGGAAATTACAGTGTATAATATAAATATAGGTTGTTTTGTGTATCCACCTTCCCCACACGTTTTTGTTATACCGTGTCTATATTGACTTATATACCCTTCTATAATTTCATCAGGTTTTTTTGTAATAATTTGTAAAGTTACACGATGATATCTATGATAAAAAGTAGATATAGTTTTAGTCAATATATATTGAAACAATATAGAATAACCTGCTCTATCCCAACCTGATAAATAACCAAAAATAATTAAAATTACAGCGTTAAAAACTAAAATATAATCCCATATTGTTTTATTTATTTTATTTGATATATAAAGAGCGATAAAATCTGTTCCTCCGGTTGACCCTCCTGTTCTAAGTGCTAAAACTAAAGCTAATCCATAAGCAAATGCTCCGACCGTAACACTTAAAAAGACATTATTAAACACCGGTTCAAAGTGAAATATTTTAAGTAGTATTGATGTGGTTATTATTTGAAGTAATGATAAAAATGTAAATTTTTTGCTTATACCTTTAGCACACATAATAGCTACAGGTAAGTTAAACATAATTATAAAAAAAGATACTGAAATATTAATATTAAATTTTGACAAAATCAGGTTAAACAGCATTGATAATCCTGTAAAACCACTTGCCAATATATGTGCAGGTGTCATTATTGATTGTATAATATACGCTTGTGTAAAAGATGAAATCAATATCAAAAATACACTAAGCAGAAATCTTCTTTTTGCCTTCATGTCTCTCCTAAAAATATACCCTACCCCTACTTATTTAGGGATAGGGCTCTGTTTTTTTACTTTTTACAATTTTTACATATACCTTTAACATAAAATTGTATCAACTCTATATCAAAATCTTTTAATTCTTTTAATTCAAAATCATATTCAAAATCGTATATATCTTGACACTTCATACATTTAAAATGTCCATGTGGTTCAGAAATTGCGTCATATCTGTTTTCTTTTCCCTCAACAATTTCATTAACTAATTTTTTTTGTGTGAAAATTTTCAAGGTATTATATACAGTTGTTTTAGATAAAGTTGGAATTTGATTATGCAAGTCACTATATATCATATCAACACTAGGGTGATTCTTGGCTTGTAAGAAGTATTGAAAAATTTGGATTCTTTGCAAAGATGGCTTTATATTATTCTTTTTCAATTTATCACTGATATTTTTCACACTTTTCCCCTTTTATCTAACTGTTCTTGCAAAATCTTGTATTAATTCCCTTAATTCTCTTTCAACTTTATATGAATTTTCTTCTATCATTGCAGCTTTTCCTAGTTGTCTACCTTCAAATTTTTCTCCTGATTCAGTTGCAGGTATATTACCTGTAAATGATACTTTTGTATATTGATTCTTAAATTCTAATTTCTTTGATCTTTCATAAGATTTTGTTGATAATTTAAGATCGTATTTTACTACTTCAGTAACTGTTTCAGTTATTTTTTCATAATAACTTGGAACTCCATAATTATTTACATATAAAGGTTCTCTTTTCACTTGAGTAGATATATCATAATCAGCAAAAGTTTCTACTTCTATAACATAAAATGGTTTATGATTAGTATATCTAAATCCTAATCTTTCAAGTTCAGATATTATTAATTCTCTACTTACATCTCCATTTAGATTTAAAGAAAATGTTTTATCAATTATTTTAGGTGCATCATTATTGTCAGGTGTATTTGAACCTATATATTTTTCATATTTTTTAGCTAAAGTATAACTATCTCTATAATTATATATTATATTACTTGTTGCATAAAATTCTTTTACAGCATTTTTATAATCATTTTGAACTAAATATTTTAATGCTTTTCCGTAATGTTCTTCAGCATTTCTCTTTTTCTTTTCATCTTTTACTTTATTAATGTAGTCTCTTACTTCATAACGTTTATTTGATGAATATTTATTATATATATTATACGCTTCATTTAACTTATCTAAAGCTATATCGTAATTTCCAAAGAATAAGTTTCTTCTTCCTTCGTCAAAATACGCATCTGCTTTTTTAAGATCTAATTCTTTTTTTACTTTTTCGTATTGAGTTTTACTTCCTTTATAATCTTTATCATAGTAACTATATGCTTGCGATGCATTTTTTAATGCTTGTAAATATTGACTTTCATCTAAGTCAAATTTTCTTGAAAGAATTAAATATCCATCAGCAAGGTTTCTTGAAAATGCTTTATAATGATCTTCATATTTTGTTCCTACAATTTTGTAGTCTTGCATATGTTCTTTAATTTCATTATACCCTTTAAGGATTCTTTCTATTTCTGAACTACTTCTGCTTCCTAATGTTCTTAATTCTTTATTTTGCTTTGCTACAACAAGTTCAATATTATTATCTACAACGCTTTGAGTTAGATATCTTAGTTCAGATTGTAATTCAGGAACTTTTTTTATTAAACCATATATATGAAATGATTCATATAAAGTTTTAATGTCAGCACCTTCTTCTTGATCTTCAATATTATCTCTGTAATATTTGTCAATAACTTTAATTCTTGAAATAAGTTCATCTTGATCTTTTAACTTCAACTTTGAAAATTTACCATTTGATACATATTTAACTGTTGTTTGCACACTTTTTAAATATTGACCCGCTTCAAATTGTTTTCTTGCAGTTTGTGCATCACAAGAAATAAATAAAATAAGGGTAAATATGTAAAGTAAAACTTTTTTCATTTGATCCAACTCCTTTAATAAAAAATCCACACAACAAAATGTTTAACAAATTGCCATATGGAATATATAAAATAAATATTATTAACTTATGGTGCACGAGGAGGGACTCGAACCCTCATGCCGAAGCGCTAGATCCTAAGTCTAGTGCGTATACCAATTTCGCCACCCATGCATGAAATTTTTAAAGTGGGGTGACCGACGAGACTTGAACTCGCGACAACCAGATCCACAAACTGGCGCTCTACCAACTGAACTACGGTCACCACTTGGAGCGGGAAACGAGGGTCGAACTCGCGACATTCAGCTTGGAAGGCTGACGCTCTACCATCTGAGCTATTCCCGCATAATGGTCGGTGTGACAGGATTTGAACCTACGACCCCTTGCTCCCAAGGCAAGTGCGCTACCGAACTGCGCTACACACCGATATATTTTGAACAATAAATATATTACCATATTTCATTAGTACTGTCAACATTATTTTTTAAATTTCCATAAACAACTTTGTAATAGATTATATCATACTTTTTTTAATTTGATAATATAATAAATAAATTAGATAAGAACATTAAACTATGTCATTTAATATCCTTATCTATCATTTTATATTATTTTACTGTTATTTCTACTCTTCTATTTGATGAAAATCCTTTGTTTACTTGATTATTATATCCAAAACTTGATATTTTCCTTATATTTTGTATATTCTTAAGTCCTAAATTTACTAATAATTCTGAAACTTTATTTGCTCTTTTAAGACCTAAAGCCAAATTATATCTTTCATTTGCATTTATATCTGTATGTCCTGTTATATCTATTATTCTGTCTGAATATTTTTCATTTATTTCCTGAACTATAGCTTTTAATTTACCAATTTGCATTTTAGTAGGTATATATTTATCGTTTATAAACTGATCTATTATGTATAATTTTTCCTTAAAACTTGATGTATTTTGATTTACTTTTCTTTCTAATTCAGCTATTTTTTCTTTCATTGCTTTAAGTTCATTTTGAAGTTTCGGGTCATTTACATACACAGTCTTAGTTGTTGTTGAAGGACTACTTATACTTTTTTTGTTTATAAAATTAATATTAAATCCTGCTGCTACTGCAAATCCCTTTTGTGTATCTATTCCTGCACTTAATTTATATATAAAAGTATTTGATGTTTCTGTTCCACTTATTCCAAGTGCAAATCCACCTTGTTTATTGTAATAAGCCGCCCCTGCTCCTATACTAAATAACTTATTATCTCCTACTTGTGGAATATTTGCCATTGCCATTGATGTCGCTATTCCACCTGTTGCTTTTACTATATTTCTTGCATTCTCTTCTATTTTGTCAGTTATTCTCTTATCTAAACTTATTTTTATACCATAATTTCCATTAACTTCAGTATTAATATTTCCATCACCTAGTATAGATAAAGTTTCACTTAATTTTCTATGTACTGTTTGATTTTTATCATCTTTAAATGTTAAACCTGCTAATGCCACAGTCTTTATATCCCCAACTGTTGCAGCTGATGATAATTTATCATTACTTTCAGTTCCAAGTAAATTAGCAATTACATCAACCGGTTCTGTTTTACCACTATTTAAAGCAAGCTCACTTTTAACATTTATAAGCGGATTATTCCCTGAATCAAGCCCTGTTGTAGATAGTTCAACTTTTGAATCTTTAAATGATATTTTTTGCATATCTCTTAAACTATCATTTAATTTAACTTTATATGTTATTTCAGTATCATTTTTCTCTTTTTTAGGAGTAACTGTTATATTATTCCCATCTTGTACAACTTTTACAGAATCTATCGCTATTTTTTTAATTTTTTCTTCATTTCCTGAAATAGTAACGCTTCCTGCAAAACTATTTGTCGCACCTTTTAATGTTTTTGAACTATGTTTTAATGAACTAACATTTTTAGCTTCTTTTGTTTCAGTTGAAATTATATTATTATCTCCTGCTAATGTAACTGTATCACCAAGTTTAACTTTTAATTCTGTACCTTTGTCTGCTTTTATAGTTATAGGTCTTTCAATAAGAGCTTTTAATTCTTTCTCTATTTTATCTAATTGCGACTTATTTACAGCATCTTTATCATTTACACCATCTGCTAAATCTGTGATCTTCTTATTATTTAACGACAAACTATCTTCTTTAAATGTAATAATAACATTTTTAGGTCCCGATATACTTTCAATGCCACTTAATTTAGTATCTAAAGAATAAGTTAATTTATATTTTTTAGGATCATTTCCATTATTTGTAGTTTCAAATTTCAATTTTAAATTGGAACCTGCTTCAACATTTACACTATCACCAAATCTGACAAAACCATCTTTAGATGTGTTAGAAGTTTCTACATTTGTTGTTTTTAAATGAAAGCCACCATTTTTTAATATTGAATAAATTTGCGAACCATTTATTGCATCCGTACTTGTTTCACTTATCTCTCCAGGTGCTAAATTAACCAATTGTCTTTCATAATCTTTTTTACCTATACTTAAAACTGATCTATTTTTTGAATTATTGTCTTCTGCTTTTTTCTTTAATACATTAGTATTATTACCTGAACCTTTAAAATCTTTATAGTTAATACCATTGTATGTTAATGATGGCTTTGCAACAAATTCTTTATCCTCTGAATCTGCACCTAATGAAATAGCATTTTCATGTTTTGTAACCGCACCATGACCTAATGCTATTGACTTTTCTTTTGTTGCAGCAGATACGGTTCCTATAGATATAGAGTATTTTCCAAGAGCAGCTGATTGCCTCATCATTGCTAAAGATTTTTCTCCACTTGCTAATGCTCCCACTCCTATAGCCATTGCCGAATTTTCTTTTGCTACTGCGTAATGTCCTATAGCCATACTTACACCTTTTTTCGCAAATGAATAATCTCCTATTGCTATTCCTGACTTATATGCCCTACTTCTAAATCCTATAGCTATTGATCTTACTAGTTTTATATTAGATGCAAAGTAATAATCTTTATTAGTTTCAGTACTATCCATTTCTATTGTACCATCATTGTTATACTTTTTCACTTTTTGATAATCATAATTTTCACCGTTTTTTAAATCTGCATTTTCTTCATAATGCTTATTGTGCTCACTAATTAATTTTATTGCTATATTACCTAACAATGTGTCCTCTTCTTCTTTATTTTCTTTTGTATTGTCGTCCGCATCAACTACTAATACAAATCCTCCACCTGCTGAAAATCCATTGTTTCCATATGATATTACATTGGTGACTGGTTGTCCTTGTTCATTAAAACTTTTTAATCTTAATTTATCTTTATGTTCATTTTGGACGTTATTATTTCCTTGCGATTTATTTGTTTTTTCATTATTATGTTTTGCTTTTTTTAACTTTTCTTCTATCTCTTTTTTATCTTTTTCTTTTTGATCTTTATCGTCTTTAAAGTAAACTGTTACTATTTTATTTATATCACTTAAAGGTTTTTGCGAATCTTTATCTTCATCTTTTTTCTCCTGTGCAAAAGAAATTGTGAATAAAAAAAATAGACAAGCTATTTTAAATTTGTATCCCTTCATATATTGTTTCTCTCCCATTTTTTATAACGCTTTAATAATAATTATATTATATAGAGCCTAAAAATACAATCAAATTTGAAATTGATATGTTACAAACCTAGATTTTAAGGCATTTTATGAAATGTAAAAATGAATTTATGTTTTAAAAGTTTCACAGTTTGTAACATAAAAGCCTTTTTTGTAACACCTACATAAAAAAAAGTGCCAAATTGACACTTTTTTACAATTATACTTTTATATATTAGAGATTGATCTAGCTATTTCTTCTGTATTTATACCTAAAAAATACTTAGATATATCTACATCTTTTAAAATGTTATATATATCTTCATAAGTGTATTTAACACCAATTAGCATTTTTTCAATATCGTCTACATCTTTTATTCCAAAAAAATCACCGTAGATTTTAATGCTATTTATTTTTGAGTTTACCACATTTGCAAAAACAGATATTTTACCTGACGGATATTTCGTATCTCTTCTTATGTTAAACTCTGGTGCTTTTCCATATACCCAGTCCCAATTTGCATGTTTTTCATTTCTATTTTTCTTAATTATTTCAATTTCTTCATCTGATAGAACATATTCTGTAAAATCTTTATTATTTTGTTTCATCTCATCAAATATCATTTGTTTAAATGTTTCTATATCTATTTTATTTGGCAATTCATCTAAAATATTTGTAACACGACTTCTAACAGATTTAACACCTTTTGATTCTATCTTGTCTTTTGAAACTTTTAATGCTTGTGATAAAACTGATAAATTAACATCAAATAATAAACAGCCATGGTGCATCATTCTTCCATTATAGTAAGCTTGTGCATTTCCACATATTTTTTTACCATTTATTTCTATATCATTTCTTCCTGTAAAATTAGCATTTACTCCTAATTTTGTTAAAACATTTATAACAGGTTGAGAAAAAGTTTTGAAATCAAATGCTCCTTCACCTGTTTTAGATGAAATTATTGTATAGTTTAAATTATTTAAGTCATGGTAAACTGCTCCACCGCCTGATATTCTTCTAACAACATTTATATTATGGTCTTTTACGTACTCAGGATTAATTTCTTCTATAGCATTTTGGTGTTTTCCCATAACTATTGTAGGTTTATTTATCCAAAGTATAAAAATCTCTTCTTCTTTTAAATTTTTAAAACAGTATTCTTCTAATGCAATATTATACGTTGGGTCATTACAATTATTTATTATATATTTCATTTAACTATTTCTTCTTTCTTAATATTTTTTATTTATTTTTTTAGGTAAATGTATCGCTTCCCCTAAAACGTCCATACAAGCTTCAAACATTGCTTCTGAGTATGTAGGATGTCCATGTATAGTTTTAGCAACTTCTTCTATTGTAATTTCCATTTCTATAAGCGATGATGCTTCGTTTATAAGCTCGGCAGCGGCTGGTCCAATAATATGAACCCCTAATATTTCTCCATATTTTCTATCAGCTATAACTTTAACAAATCCTGCTGTTTCCCCTGAAGCAATAGCTCTACCATTTGCTGCAAAGCTAAATTTACCTACACTTATATCATATTTTGCACGAGCTTCACTTTCTGTAAGTCCTACCATTCCTATTTCAGGCATTGTATACACCGCAGCAGGCGTTGATGCTAATTTCACTTTTCTATGATTTCCTTTAACTGCATTTTCAGCTGCTATTTCTCCCATTCTAAATGCTGCATGAGCAAGCATTTTTATACCATTTACATCCCCTGGAGCATAAATACCTTCTATACTTGTTTCCATATATTCATTTACTTTTATTTTTCCTTTTTCAAGTTCTAAATCTAATGTATATAAACCACTTAAATCAGGAACTCTTCCTATTGAAAGCAGTGCTTTATCAACTATGACATCTTCTTTACCTTCTAATTTTAATGTAAGTCTTCCACCTTGTTCTTTTATCTCATTTAATTTAGTTGATGTTAATACCTTAATACCTTTTGATTCAAGAGATTTTCTAAGTACTTGAGATACTTCTTCATCAGCTGCCGGAACTAATCTGTCAGACATTTCAATTATAGTAACTTTTGAACCAAAGTAACTAAATGCTTGTCCAAGTTCAACCCCTACAACTCCACCACCGATTATAGCTAAAGTTTCAGGCACAATTCTTAAATCTAAAATATCATCACTTGTCATAACTAACGAGCTTTCAATTCCCGGTATATTTATTTTTCCTACTTTTGAACCTGTTGCTATTATTATTTTGTTTGCTCTAAAGCTTTGACCGTTTACACTTACTACCTTATTTTTATCTACACTTCCTACACCTGATATTGTGTCTATTCCATAACTTTTAAGTAGTCCTTTTACACCGTTAGTTAATGTTTTTACAACCTCATTTTTAACATCAACTGTTTTATTCATATCTATTTTATAATTTTCACTTTCAAGTATAATACCCCTACTTTTAGCGTGATTTATATGATCTATCATTTCTGCATTTTTAAGATATGTTTTAGTTGGTATACAACCTCTATTTAAACATGTTCCACCTACTACACTTTTTTCAATTACTAATACTTTCGCATCTAATTGAGCTGCTCTTATTGCACTATAATATCCAGCAGGTCCTCCACCTATTACTATTATATCATAATCATTTTCAACTTTTTGTTCTGAAACTTTTTCAGTTTTTACATCTTCTTGAACACTTGCCTTTTCAGAAGAAGTCTTTTCTATTTGTTCTCCTTGCTCTCCTATATATGCTATTACCTCTGTTACAGGTACAGTTTCTCCATCGCCTTTTAAAATTGATAATAACACTCCTGATGTTTCAGCTTCAAGCTCCATATTTGTTTTATCAGACATAATTTCAAGAAGAATTTCTCCCTCTTCAACCCTGTCTCCTTCTTTTTTCTTCCATTCCAATATTTGCCCCTCTTGCATATCTACACCAAGTTTAGGCATTATTACTTCTGTTGCCATTTTTTTATTCTCCTTTATATAAGCATTGTAACAGGATTTTCTATCAATCCTTTTAAGTCTTGCATAAATTTAGCTCCTGCTAATCCATCAACTACTCTATGATCTATTGTTAAAGATAATTCCATTATAGGTCTTATAACTATTTCAGAGTTTATAACAACAGGTTTATCTACCATAGCACTTATACCTAATATTGCTGAATTAGGTTGGTTTATTATAGGGTTAAAGTTTTTAACTCCATACATACCTAAATTACTTATAGTAAATGTACTTCCTGTCATTTCATCCGGTTTTAACTTCATTGCCAATGCTCCTTTAGCTAAATCTTTAAGCCCTACAACTATCTCAGATATTGATTTTTTATGTGCATCTTTTAAAACAGGAGTTAATAAACCTTCATCAAAACCTACAGCCATTGATAAATTAACGTAATTATGAATTATTATACTTTGACCATCATCGGATAGTGATGAGTTTATGTATTTATGTTCTGGTTTTTCAAGTGTTTTTATAACCGCCATCGCGATTATATCTGTATATGTTATCTTATTACCAGTTTTTTGCAATATTGGATCTAATAATGCAGCTCTTAATTTTTTCACTTCTGTCATATCTATTTCATAATTTAAAGTAAATGTTGGTGCAGTGAAATAGCTCTCAGACATTCTTTTTGATATAACTTTTCTCATTGCAGTCATTGGTATTATTTCTGTGTCTACTAACACTTTTTCTTCTTTATTTGAAACTTTTGTTTCAGCACTTTCTTTATTTACTACAACTAAATTATCTGTTTGAGTTATAAGGGGAAGTATATCTTCTTTTAAGATTTTACCTCTAAATCCACTTCCATTCATCTTTGTATAATCAATATTATTTGAAATTGCGATTTTCTTAGCTAACGGAGTAATTTTAGGTTCTTTTTCTATATTAAAAGCTATTACATCATCTTTATGTACTCTTCCATTTGCACCGCTTCCAGTAACAAGTGAAAGATCTACTTCTAATTTTCTAGCTAATGCCCTTGCTGCGGGCGTTGCTCTTAATTTTTCTTCCATAAATTTCTCCTATTTTTTATTTATCATTTTATGAATTGTATTTTTTATTACTTCTACACTAGGTATCATTGCTGTTTCTAAATTTCTTGCATACGGAACAGGCACATCTTCTCCTGCAAGTCTTAATATTGGGGCATCTAAATAATCAAATGCGTCACTTTCAGAAACCATTGCAGATACTTCACCTATAAATCCGTTTGTCTTATATGCATCATTTACAAGTAATAATTTACCTGTCTTTTTAACAGAATCTATTACAGCTTCTTTATCAAGCGGTACTAAAGTTCTAAGGTCTACAACTTCTACACTTATACCATCTTTAGATACTTCTTCAGCTGCTTGTAAAACTCTTTCAAGCATTCTTCCATACGTTACTACTGTTAAGTCTTTACCAACTCTTTTTATATCAGCTTTTCCTATAGGAATAACATAATCAGGATCTAGCGGCACTTCTCCTTTAGTATTAAATTGTGCCTTATATTCCAAATACACAACTATATTGTCTTCTCTTATAGCACTTTTTAACAGTCCTTTTGCTTCTGCAACTGTTCCTGGTGCAACAACTTTTATACCCGGTATATGGCATAACCAAGATTCAAGAGATTGAGAATGTTGTGAAGCTGATCCTATACCTGAACCGGCAGCACATCTAAATGTTACAGGCACTTTAACACCTTGACCTCCAAACATATATCTTAACTTCGCACCTTGATTTACTATTGAATCTAAAGCTATTGTAATAAAATCCATAAAAGTTAAATCAACTATAGGTCTCATACCTGTTATAGCTGCTCCAATAGCAGAACCTGCAATAGCTGCTTCTGATATAGGAGTATCTCTTACTCTTTTTTCTCCAAATTCCTTTATCATTCCAACAGATGTTCCGAAATCTCCACCATAGATACCAACATCTTCACCCATTAAGAATACGTTTTCATCTCTTCTCATTTCCTCACTCATTGCAAGATTTATTGCATCTCTATATGACATTAATTTTGTTTCCATTTATATTCCTCCCTAAGCGAAAATGTCCTCAAATGCAACATCAAGTGTTGGATCTGGACTATTTTTAGCATATTCAACAGCGTTTTCTATTATTTTCTTAGATTTTTCTTCAATTTCTTGTAATTCATTTTCGTCTGCAATCTTATTTTCTAATAAATAAGTTGAAAACTTTTTAAGCGGATCTCTTTTCTTCCATTCATCAACTTCTTCTTTTGTTCTGTAAACCCCTGCATCAGCAGTTGAATGACCAAACCATCTATATGATTCAACTTCAATTAAAACAGGTCCTTTACCTGATTTAACATGTTCTACCGCTTTTTCAACTTCATTATATACAGCAATTATATCATTACCATCAGGAACATAAAGTCCTAAAATATCATATGCCGCTGCTCTGGTATATAGATGCTCTGTATTTGTTGCTTTTCTTATATCCATACTTATACCATATTTGTTATTTATTATGTAAAATATTACAGGTAATTTCCAAGTAGCCGCTAAATTTACAGATTCATGAAATGAACCTTCATTTGTAGCACCATCTCCTGCTACTACTACAACAAAATTTTCTGTTTCTTTCATTTGTTGTGTAAGTGCAGCTCCTACTCCAAGAGCAAATCCACCACCAACTATACCATTAGTTCCATAATTCCCATTTTCAATATCTGCAAGGTGCATTGAACCACCTTTACCTCTTGAGACTCCTGTTACTTTTCCTGCAAGTTCAGCCATCATTTTGTCTATATTCATACCTTTACCTATACATTGTGCATGTCCTCTATGTGTTGTAAAAAGTATATCGTTTTTACTCATATGCTCTGTTAAACCTATTCCTGCTGCTTCTTCTCCAACTGAAAAGTGTGTCATACCTTGTACAAACCCTCTTCTTACAAGTTGATTTATTTTCATATCAAAATTTCTTGCATTTTGCATTTTAAAGTACATTCCTAATAAAATTTCCTTTGATAATTCTTTCATCATCTACCTCCAAGACTTTTTATATCCTATATATATTAGTGTACATCTACTTTTGTATTAATCAAATAATATATTTTTCACAAGCTCACAAACGCCGATGAAATATAACTTCATTAATTCAAGTTATTTTATTAACTTGCATTTGTTCGTTTTGTTTCAAAATATGAAACGCTTTTTTACAATTTCTTATTTTATATTTGCTTTTACTACATCTAGCATCTTAATGAAAAATAACTTGATTTTTTAAATTTATAGAAAACTCGTATACAAATAAAAAGCGTTACCTGCTATAAGCAAGTAACGGCATATATTAATTCTTTTCAATTTGGTTTCTTAGTTTTTTTCTATCTAATTCTGAAAGATATTTTTTTCTAAGTCTTAAATAATTAGGCGTTATTTCTACCAATTCATCATCAGAAATATACTCTAATGCAAGTTCTAAAGTGAATTTTTTAGCTGGAGCAAGTTTAATATTATCATCTGAACCTGCCGCTCTCATATTTGTAAGTTTTTTTCCTTTACATGTATTTACAACTAAATCATTATCTTTTGCATGCTCTCCTACTATCATACCCTCATATACTTCATCTCCAGGTTCAACAAATAGTATACCTCTTGGTTGTAAATTATTTAAAGCATATCCTAAACAAGTTCCACTTTCCATTGCTATTAAAGCACCTTTTTTACCTGTTGTGATATCTCCTTTATATTTTTCATAATCTAAAAATGTATGATTTAGTATACCTGTTCCTCTTGTTTCAGTTAAAAATTCATTTGTAAATCCTAAAAGTCCTCTAGATGGTGCTTTAAATTCAAGTCTAGTATATCCATCCGTCCCTTGAACCATGCTAAGCATTTCACCTTTTCTTTGACCTAATTTTTCAATTACAGTTCCTGTAAATTCATCAGCAACATCAATAGTTACATGTTCTATAGGTTCTTTTTTTATTCCATCTTCCATTTTAAATATTACTTCAGGTCTTGAAACTGCAATTTCATAACCTTCTCTTCTCATATTTTCAAGTAATATAGATAATTGAAGTTCTCCTCTACCTTTTACTATGAAAGCATCAGGTGAATTTGTAGGCTCAAGTCTCATACTTACATTATGACTAACTTCTTTTTCAAGCCTTTCAAGTATGTTTCTTGATGTTACATATTTACCGTCTTTACCTGCAAAAGGAGATGAATTTACCATAAAAGTCATAGATAAAGTAGGTTCATCTATAGCAATAAGAGGTAATGCTTTTATTTCATCTTTATCAGACAAAGTTTCTCCTATATCAATTTTATCAATTCCTGATATTGTAACAATATCCCCTGCTACAGCTTTTTCTACTTCTACTCTTTTAAGACCTTCATATAAATAAATTCTGCCTATTTTTGATTTTATTATTTGCCCATCTCTTTTTATTAAAGCAACTTCTTCATTTCTTGTGATACTTCCGTTATATATTCTTCCTGTTCCAAGTTTACCTACATATTCATCATATTCAGTATTCATTATTTGCATCTGTAAAGGTTTATCCTCATCTCCTATAGGATCTGCAACCTTTTCAAGTATAAGGTCAAAAAGCGGTTTCATATTTTCGTCTTTATCTTCTAAAGATAGCTTTGCATATCCTCCTTTTGCACTTGCATATACAACAGGAAAATCAAGTTGCAATTCATTTGCACCAAGTTCTACAAACAAATCAAAAACATTATCCACTATTTGCTCAGGATCAGAATTTGGTCTATCAATTTTATTTATTACAACTATAGGTTGTAAGCCATGTTCTAGTGCTTGCTTTAATACATATTTTGTTTGAGGCATTACTCCTTCAAAAGCATCTACTAAAAGAAGCACAGAATCTACCATTTTCAAAATACGTTGCACTTCTCCACCAAAGTCTGCGTGTCCCGGTGTATCAACTATATTTATTTTATAATCTTCATATTTTATAGAAGCATTTTTAGAAAATATAGTTATTCCTCTTTCTTTTTCTATATCATTGCTATCCATAACTCTATCTTCTACTTTTTGATGACTAGAAAAAGTTCCTGATTGTCTTAAAAGTGCATCTACAAGCGTTGTTTTCCCGTGATCTACGTGAGCTATTATTGCTATATTTTTAATGTGTTGCATTATTTTCCCCATTTCTTTTTGCTGCTATGTATAAAGGAGTTAACATCATAAATGCACCTCCTACAAAATTTCCTAATCCTGCAAATATGAAATTATGTATTATTTCACTAATAGTTATCCCTGCATGTAACATATATGCAGCCGGTAAGTATAGCATATTAGCTACAATATGGTCATATCCTAATACTATAAACAGCATTATCGGAAACCAGATTGCAAATATTTTACTTATTCCATCTTTTACACTATATGCTAAAAGCGTTGCTCCACAAACAAGAACATTACAAAGTATACCTTTTAGAAAAATTTCATATTCACTAGCATGTACTTTATGCTCTGCCATAGAAAATAGTAATTCTTTCCCTGTATGTGATAATGTATGTGTTCTAACAGTTATGTATGCAATGAATAAACAACCTATAAAATTAAAAAATAAGACAAGTAAAATGTTTTTAAAATATGAGGCATAAGATATTTTCTTATCATATGCAGCAGATATTACCATACAATTACTTGTAAATAACTCATATCCAAGCAATACTATAGCTATAAGTCCTACAGGAAATATACTTGCTCCTACAAATTTTGCAAGCCCAGCATTTGTCTTATATAAATCTGCCGATGCAACTATATTTCCAACAGATCCTAAGGAAATGAATGCTCCTGCCATAAAACTAAGTAAAGCTAATTTCAATATTTTTTTATTTGCTTTTTCCACACTTTTATCAACTAAATAACTTATTAGTTCAACTGTACTTTTCATACTTATTCCTTTCAAAATAAAAGAGTGATAAAATCACCCTCTTGCTTTAATTATTCGTTAATTATATTCTTTTTTATTATAATTGTCAAATACCATGTATACTAAGTTTGTTATATGTTAGCTTTTATTTTTTCTTTTATAAACCCTGTATACAAAATTTTCAAATTGTTTTTCATAGACTTTTTCAAATTCTTCTATAAATTGAGGAAAATATGTATCAGCATCTAAAAACTCTCTATCCACATGACTTATATGAAGCTCATCACAATATTTTATCATTTGACTATATATACTTGCCCCACCTATTACAAAAGCATCAGAGTTCTCACTTATACATTTTTTTATATCATTATAAACTACAATACCTTTTTCATTATCCAAACTGTCATCATCTGTTAAAACTATATTTTTTCTGTTAGGTAAAGGTCTACCTATACTAAGATATGCATTTTTCCCCATAATAATAGTTTTTCCATTTGTAAGTTGTTTAAAATGCTTTAAATCCTCAGGTATGTGCCACAATAATTTATTATCTTTACCTATTTCTAAATTTTTACCTACGGCTACTACTATACTTAACACAATTGTCTCCTTTAAACTGCAACATCAAATTTTATAACTGCATCTGATTCATAATTTTCTAATGTAATATCATCAAATTTAAGTTCATTAAATGGCTTATCAGCTATTTTAATTTCAGGTAATTTTTTAGGAGTTCTTTTTAATTGTTCTTTTAAACCTTCTATATGATTTTCATAAATATGTGCATCTATTATTGTATGAGCAAACTCTCCAAGTTCATAACCACATTCTTTTGCTATCATCATAGTAAGTAATGAATAACATGCTAAATTAAATGGTATTCCTAATGCTATATCTCCGCTTCTTTGTGTTAAATGACAATTAAGTTTATTTCCCAATACATTAAAAGCAAAAGTATAATGGCATGGAGGTAACTTACTAATACTTGCATTCGCAGGGTGCCAAGCTAAAACTATAAGTCTTCTTCCATTTTTATGATTAGGATTTGTTTTCATTTCCTTTAATGTTTGTATTATATATCCGATTTGGTCAAAAATTAATGTACCATCATCTTCTTTTTTTACAAAAGGATTATTCTCATCAACAAAAACCTCACCAAGCAAATGATTTTCAGGCACAGGATATCTTCTCCAGTATCTACCGTAAGCAGTTGCTAAAAGTCCATCTTCATCAGCCCAAGCGTCCCATATCTTACTTTTTGTTCTAAATTCTTTTATATGCTCTTCTCCACTTAAATACCAAAATAGTTCATGTAACATTGATTTAAAATACATCTTTTTAGTTGTAAGTAGAGGATACCCCTTTGCTAAATCAACTCTATACGAATATGCGAAACAAGATATAGTTGCAACACCTGTTCTATTTTCTTTTCTAACTCCATTTTTTAATACATAATCTACTAAATCCAAATATTGTTTCATATCATTCCATCCTTTTTATTATATAAATAAACCTAAAACTCCTATAATTGCACCACCCATTATTAACTTAATTAAACTTATTCCTTTGATATATAAAACAAAGCTTAACAAAAATATAGCAAGTATAAGCGGTGAAAATGAAACAATTACCGCAGATTTAATAAGTGATATAGTAGCTATGAATATAAGGGCTACTATTGAGCTGTTTATACCATCAAGCATTTTGACCATATACTTATTCTTCGTCCCTATAAATCTTAAAAATATAGTAAGTATAACTATTTGTGGAGTAATAACTCCAGCAGTTGCAACAATTGAACCAAAAATTCCGGCTATTTTTGTTCCAACAAAAGTTGCACTATTTATTGCAATAGGTCCTGGTGTCATTTGTGAAATTGATACAACATCAAGCATTGTATTTAAATCTATCCAGTGATATTCTTTAACAATAAATTTTTCAATAAGTGGTAAAGTTGCATATCCTCCACCAAATGATAGTATTCCTATTTGTAAAAATACAAAATAAAGTTGTACATAAACCATCATACTTTATCACCTCTATTATATAGCAAACCTGCCCCTGCTGAAATGATAAGTATAAGTGCTATATGCCAATAAAAAAAATAACTTAAAATAAAAGAAGCGAAAAATAAAGTGATATAAAATACTCTTTTATTATGTTTAACTAATTTTATAATCATTTTTCCAACAGTCACTAAAAGCACTGCACTAACAACTGCACCAATTCCTTTTAATGCAGCTTTAATATATATATTATTTATAAAAGCAATATATGCAAATGAAATAATTGTAATAATTAATATACAAGGTAAAACCGCTGCAATTACAGCAATTAATCCCCCTATAAACCCTTTTATCTTATATCCTACTAAAAATGATGTTGATATTGCCATTGCTCCAGGAACTGACTGTCCTATTGACACAATATTCATCATTTCATTTTCATCTATTACTTTCAAATCTTTTACAAATTTATCTTTTATTATTGGAACTATTGTATAACCACCTCCAAAAGTAAAAGCGTTAATAGTATATATGGTAATAAACAATTGCCATAAATTAATTTTTTCATTTTTATACATCTATATCACCACTTGCATTTTATCATATACAAAATAAATTTATCAATAATATTTACTTATCTTTATATTAATAAAACTAATCTTTAAATGCACATATAAAAAAATATATGCTATTTTTCTTAATTCATCTAAAAAATTACCGTATATTTTTTAATCTAATTTTAATTTTTATTTTAATTTACTAAAAATATGCTTGCTTGCTTTTTACATATATATAATATATAATTTTCGAATATCGAAGAAACAATTAATCATTATTTAAAAAATAATTAGAAAGGATAAATCATGAAAAATGTTATAAAATTCATTTTTAAAAGGCTTTTTGCCAGTTTTATTACTTTACTATTAGTAATATCACTTACTTTCTTGCTGCTACATCAATTACCGGGCGATCCGTTTCAAAGTGAAAAAGCTATACCACCGCAGGTAAAAGCAAATTTAATGGCAAAATACAATTTAGATAAACCATTAAGTATCCAATACATTACATATCTAAAACAACTAAGTAAAGGTGATTTAGGCCTGTCAATGAAAGAAAAAGGAAGAACAATAAACTCAGTAATAAAAAACAGTTTCCCAACTTCCGCAGATTTGGGAGCAAGAGCTTTATTATTCGGTCTTATAGTTGGTATTCCCTTAGGAATTACCTCTGCTCTTAACAGAGGTAAAAAAGCAGATCACGCTTCTATGGTCGTAGCTGTACTTGGTATTTCTGTTCCAAGTTTTGTAATAGCAGGACTTCTTCAACTTTATGTTGTAAATGTTCATAAAGGAATTTTAATAGATAAATTAGGATTACCTCTTGGAAGAATATTACTTACAGGTTGGGATAGTCCATCAAAGAAAATTTTACCTGTTATAGCTCTAGGATTTTTCTCAGTAGCACAAATAGCAAGACTTATGAGAAGTAAAATGATAGAAATAATGGAACAAGACTATATAAGACTTGCAATTGCAAAAGGTGTAAGTCCAATTAATATAATAATAAAACATGCATTAAGAAATGCAATACTTCCTATTGTTACAACAATAACTCCATCAATTGCCGGAGTACTTACAGGATCTTTCGTTATTGAAACGATGTTTGGTATACCAGGTCTTGGTAAATACTACATAGGTAGTATAATTGACAGAGATTACACTATGGTTCTTGGAGTAACAGTATTCTACTCTGCATTCTTAATATTTATGATACTTGTTATGGATCTTGTTTACGCATTGGTTGATCCTAAAATTAAACTTGGAGGAGGTAATAACTAATGGAAAACAGATTTGGTGCAATATATGACAGAGAAAAATATAAAACAAGTCCTGAAGACTTTACTTTCGTAGGTCCTGACAGAGCCAAAAGTGAAACAATATTTAAACCAAGTATCACATATTGGCAAGATGCGTTTAGAAGGCTTAAAAAGAACAAACTTGCAATGGCTTTCTTAATATTTTTAGGTTTTGGATTATTTATAGCATTATTTGGTCAATTTTTTTCAAAATATACATTTTTTGAACAAAATACATCAATGAGATTTTTAAATCCCATAAAAGGATTTTCATCAGGTCACATATTAGGAACAGATTCTCTTGGGCGTGATTTATTTGCAAGAATAGCTCAAGGTATACGTGTTTCAATGCAACTTGCAGTAATAGTTGCAGCAATTTGTGTAATTATAGGAACAATTTACGGTTCAATAGCTGCATATTTTGGCGGATATATTGATATGATAATGGTTAGATTTATCGAAATAATCATATCTATCCCATCAATGATATATATAATTTTACTTATGGTTATCCTTGGTAACAGTATAAAAACAATAATAATCGCACTTTCTCTTACTCGTTGGTTAGGATATGCTCTACTTGTTAGAGGAGAAGTATTAAAAATAAAAGAAAACGAATATGTTATGGCTTCGGCTGCACTTGGAGCAAATTTCTGGTGGATAATAAGAAAGCACTTAATTCCTAATACATTAAGTGTAATAATAGTTAAGTTGACTATGGATATTCCATCAATAATATTCTCTGAAGCTTTCTTAAGTTTCATAGGACTTGGTGTTCCAATTCCCGCAGCTTCATTGGGTAATTTAGTAGCTGACGGATTTAAAGAAATTAATTCATACATGTACTTATTTATGATACCTGCTGTAACTATTTCACTTATTACATTATCATTTAATATTATAGGAGACGCTCTAAGCGATGCTCTAAACCCTAAACTAAGAGATTAATAGAAAGGATTAAAATGGAAACTAAAAATATTTTAGAAGTTAAAAATTTAAGTGTTTCTTTTAATACCTATGCAGGAGAAGTTAAAGCATTAAGAGATATTAATTTTTCAGTTAAAAGAGGAGAAACACTTGCAATAGTAGGAGAGTCAGGTTCAGGTAAATCTGTTACTGTTCAAACAATAATGAGATTAATACCTATGCCACCAGGAGAAATAAAAAGCGGAGAAATACTTTTTGATGGTGTTGACCTGTTAAAACTTTCTGATAAAGAAATGAGAAAATACAGAGGTGGAAAAATCGGAATGATATTTCAAGATCCGATGACATCGCTTAACCCTGTAATTAAAATCGGTAAACAAATAATGGAAGGAATAATGATACATAAAAATGTTTCAAAAGCTAAGGCTAAAGAACTTGCAATTGAAATGTTAAGAAAAGTAGGTATTCCTAAACCTGAAGAGAGATTTGAACAATATCCACATCAATTTTCAGGAGGTATGCGTCAAAGAGTTGTTATAGCTATAGCTCTTGCTTGTGAACCAGATTTATTAATCTGTGATGAACCAACAACAGCACTTGATGTTACAATTCAAGCACAAATACTTGATTTAATAAATGAACTAAAAAAAGACTTAAACATAGGAGTAATATTAATAACACATGATTTAGGAGTAGTTGCTGAAACTGCTGATAAGGTTATAGTAATGTATGCTGGGGAAAAATTAGAAGAAGCTCCAGTAAAAGAACTATTTAAAGATCCTAAACATGCTTATACTTGGGGGCTTCTTAAATCATTGCCAAGACTTGATACAAATGCAAATGAAGCACTATTTTCAATAGAAGGAACTCCACCTGATTTATTAAATCCTCCACAAGGAGATCCATTTGCTGCAAGATCTGAATTTGCACTAAAAATTGAATATGAAAAGAAACCACCTATGATAGAGCTTCCAAATAACCATTTTGTAAAATCTTGGGCTTACGTTGACGGTGCACCTGATATTAAGTTTTTACCTGATGGTGATATAAGAATGAGATTTGATAATGGAGAGGAAAAAATCATAAAAACACAAATGTCTAAAGAAGGTAAGAAATTTACAAATATCAAGGAGGATAATTAATGGAAAAACTTATGGAAATAAAACACCTAAAAAAATATTTTCCTCTACAATCAAATTCAGTATTAAAAGCTGTTGATGATGTAACATTAGATATTTATAAAGGTGAAATACTAAGTTTAGTTGGAGAATCAGGTTCTGGTAAAACTACTTTAGGAAGAACTATATGTAAACTATATAATAAAACTTTTGGAAGTATAAAATATAATGGTAAAGAGCTAGAAACTATACCTAAATCAGAGCTTACAAAAGACATACAAATGATATTTCAAGACCCACAAGCATCACTAAATCCAAGAATGACAGTTGGTGATATTATAGCTGAGGGTATGGATATACATAAAACATATAAAACAAGAAAAGAAAGACAAGAAAAAATCTATGAATTACTTGAAATTGTAGGACTTAATAGGGAGCATGCAAATAGATTTCCACACGAATTTTCAGGAGGACAAAGACAAAGAATAGGAATTGCTAGAGCTTTAGCAGTTGATCCTAAAATGTTAATTTGTGATGAACCAATTTCAGCACTTGATGTGTCTATACAAGCTCAAGTTGTAAATTTACTAAAAAAATTACAAAAAGAAAGAAAACTTACTTTGCTATTTATAGCTCATGATTTGTCAATGGTTAAATATATCTCTGACAGAGTTGCGGTAATGTTTAGAGGTAAAATCGTAGAATTAGGGAATCCTGATGTTGTTTACAACAATCCGGTACATACTTACACTAAATCCCTAATTTCTGCGGTGCCAATCCCTGATCCAGAATATGTAAAAAAAGAAAAAGTTAAACTTGATGAATCGTATCTTAGAAGTCCTATAGGAACTTATGATGAAATCCCTAATATTCAAGAAGATTCAGGACTTGTAGAATATAGTGAAGGACACTATGTTGAAAAAAACTATTTAGAAACTTTATAAACTGAAAAAAAGTATTATTGGAGGTACTTTATGATTAAAAAAATACTTTACTCTTTGTTATTAGCCATATTTTTAATATCGTGCAATGTTACCAATAAATCTGGTGAAAAAATAATTTCTTGGAATGCTGAAACAGAAGGTATTTCGTTTGATCCACAAATACTAAACGATGGAAAAACAATGACAATACATGGACTTGTTTCAAGAGGTCTTACTTACACCAAAGAAAATGGAGAAGTTATACCTGCTCTTGCAAAATCTTGGGATATTAGTAAAGACGGACTTACTTGGACATTTCATTTAAGAGATAATTTAAAATGGTCAGACGGTAGACCTTTAACTGCAAATGATTTTATTTATGGTTGGAGTAGAGCATTAGATCCAAAAGTTGCTTCTGAATATGCTTATATGTTATTTCCTATAAAAAATGCAGAAAAATACACAAAATCTGAAGTTTCATTAGAAGAAGTCGGATTTAGGGCAATAGATGATAAAACCATTGAAGTTAAATTGGAAAATGTTACACCATATTTTGGTTCACTAGTATCATTTGTAACTTATATGCCTGCAAATAAAGAATTTGTTGAATCTAAAGGAGATTCTTATGCTTTAGAAGCTGATACTATTCTTTATTCAGGACCATATAAAGTACAAGACTGGAAACATAATTCAGAAATGATTTTAGTGAAAAATGAAAATTATTATGATTATGACAAACTTAAAATAGATAAATATATTATCAAATATATTGCTGATCCTACTGCTGCATTAAATGCTTACAAAAATGGAGAACTTGATATTGTTAAATTAGAGGCAAGTCAATATAAAGAGTTTGTAAATGATAAAACACTTCAAAAAAATTCACTTGCCAGAACAAGTTTTTTATCATTTAATCTTGATAAAGATATCTTTAAAAATCAAAATATAAGAAAAGCTTTGTCTCTTTCAATAAATAAAGATGAGATAATTAAAGGTGTTTTTGATAACACTAAATTAGCTGCTTATACTGTTACACCTAAAAATGTAGGTATGTTAGGACTTAAAAATGATTTTGTAGAAGAAATGGGAAATACATTTAAAACTTTTAATCAAGATGAAGCAAAAGCTGCACTTCAACAAGGATTAAAAGAATTAGGAATTGACAAATTCCCGAATATAGTTTTACTTGCAGATGAAATAAGACTTAATAATAAACTTGCTGAAGCTTTACAAGAACAATTCAGAATTAACTTAGGCATTGATGTTAAAGTTGAAGTTATTACATTTAAGGAAAGACTAAAAAGAATTACTTCAAGAGAATTTGATATTGTAGTTGATGGTTGGGGAGCAGATTATCAAGATCCTATAACTTTCCTAGATTTATTTACATCTACAAGCGGTAATAACCATCCGGCATATAAATCAAAAGAATATGATGATTATATAAAATTAGCTTTATCATCAACTGATAAAGCAAGAAGAGTTAAAGCATTACAAAATGCAGAAAAACTACTGGCAAAAGAATACCCTATAATCCCTATTTATAAAGATACTCAATTACACTTAGTAAATGAAAATGTAAGTGGTATAAAAATAGGATCAATAGGAATAGATATTCATTTTTTAAAAGCTGATAAAAAATAATGATATAAATTTAGAAGGAGAATTAAATATGATAAAAAAATTGATGACTGCAATATTTTTAGCTTTTATGCTTATATCTTGCGGTGACAGTAATAGCTCAGATCTTACTACATTAAATTATAACGCAAGTGAGGAAGGCAAAACTTTAGATCAACAATTAGCTACATCTCAAAGTAGCATACAAATACTTTCATTCTTACAAGAAGGACTATCTAAATTAGATGAACATTTAAAACCTGTTCCAGCTCTTGCTAAATCGTGGGATATTAGTGAAGACGGACTTACTTGGACTTTTCATTTAAAAGAAAATTTAAAATGGTCAAATGGAGATAAATTAACAGCACATGATTTCAAATTTGCTTGGTTAAGAGCCTTAAAGCCTGAGACTGCTTCTGAATATGCATATATGTTATTTCCTATAAAAAATGCTGAAGAATACAATGCAGGTAAAGTAAAGGCTGAAGAGGTTGGAATTGAAGTTTTGGACGATTTAACATTAAAAGTTACTTTATTTGCTCCTACACCTTATTTTGATTCATTAGTAGCATTTATAACTTATACTCCAGCAAATGAAAAATTTGTTACAGAACAAGGAGAAAATTATGCATTAGAAGCTGACAAAATTCTTTCATCAGGTCCATTTTCAGTAAAATCATGGACTCATAATTCAAATATGGTACTTGTAAAAAATGAAAATTATTATGACAAAGATGATATTAAATTAGAAACTGTTAATATTAAATTTATAAAAGATTCTTCTGCTGAACTTAATGCTTTTAAAAATGAAGAAATAGATATTGCTAAATTAACACCTGCTCAATACCAAGAATTTAAAAATGATGAAAGAGTAAAGCAAGTATTACTTGCAACTACTTGGTATTTAGAATATAACGTAAATAATAAATTCTTAAGTAACAAAAAAATTAGAAAAGCATTATTACTTTCAATTGATAAAAAAGAATTTAATGAAATTGTATCACATGGTATAAATATTCCAGCATATACATTAACTCCAAAAAATGTCGGGATGTCAGGATTAAATGGTGGAGATTTCGTTGCTGAAGTTGGAGATTTAGTTCCTAAATTTAATGTTGAAAAAGCTAAACAATTACTTGCTGAAGGTTTAAAAGAACTAGGAATGGAAAAAGCTCCTGTAGTTTCATTAATATTAAATGATAGTGGTGCTAATAAATTATTTGGTGAAGCTATCCAAGAATATATAAGAAAAAATTTAGGTGTTGAAATTAAAATTGAATTAATGGCATTTAAAGAAAGACTTGCAAGAATGTCTAATAATAATTTTGATATTGTTCTTTCAGGTTGGGGAGCTGACTATCAAGATCCTATGACTTTCTTAGATTTATTTGTAACTAATGGCGGAAATAATCATACTGGATATTCAAATCCTGAATATGATAAAGTTATAAAAATAGCTAAATCTACAGCTGATAGAAAAGTTAGATTTGAAGCTATGAAAAGAGCAGAAGAAATACTCGAAGAAGACATGCCTATAGGAGTTTTACATCAACCAAGAAGAAATTATTTAGTTAATGCTAAACTAAAAAATGTAATATTCCCTGCTATTGGAGTAGATTTATTATTTAATAAATCATACAAAGTTAAATAGTTTATTCGTGATTAATATATATATATTTAGTGTCAAAATTAAAATTTTGACACTTTTTAAATAAAAAAACCGTTGAAATTTATCAACGGATTTTTATTATAATTCTAATTTTTTATCAAGTATATATCCACTAAACAACATAAACAATATTATTTGTATTACTGCGAATACTTGTGTAAACATTTCTGCATGATTTACAGGTATAAAATGAAATATATAAGATACTATAGTTTCAACTGTCCAAAATATTATTATAGTAAGTATTACAAATAGTGGTATAAATTTTCTACTTTTTGTAATAGTATGTACTACAATTATAGAAAAATAAATTATTGAAAACATCCATACCGTAAATAAGAAAGTATTAAGTATCACTTCCAGCATATTAGGTGAATTGAACAATATTATGAAATCCTTAACATTAGAATACTGTACTAATACATAGCATAAAAACAATGTAAATGAATTTATAGTTGCCACTGCTATTTTTGTAATAACTATCTTATATACACTTACAGGAAAAGAAAATACTAAATATGCTCTTCCATCGTATAAATCTGTTATAAATGATTTTATGCAATTATAGAAAAATATTCCATGCACACCTGCAAGACATAATCCAAAAAATACATCAAAACTAAATGCTGCATTATAATCAAATCCCAAGATATTACCAACTTTTGCTACTAATAATACATTTATTATAACTACACTAATAAATATATATAAATTAAACTTTAATTGAGAAAGGTATTCATATTTAAAATATTTAAACATCTAAATTCCCTCCATTTCTAAACACTTTTTTATAAAACTCTGATACTGTCATCTTTTCTTTTATTCTTATATCTTCTGCGTTATGAACACCTATTATATTTCCATCATTTATAAATGCTATTTCATCAAATATATGTTCTATATCATCAATTAAATGCGTTGTTATAATCACACCTGCATTTTCATGTATATTTTCTATTATAATATTTAATATTTCTTCTCTGGTTAATATATCAACACCTGCTATCGGCTCGTCTAATATATATAATTTAGCATTTCTTGAAAGACAAAGTATTAAATAAAATTTTTCTTTCATTCCCTTTGATAATGTAGAAATTTCTTGATTCATATCTAAGTTAAGGTCATTTAATAATTTATTTGATTTTTCTACATCAAAATCTTCAAAAAATGATTTATATAAATTTATAGCTTGTTTAATATTTAATTGAGTAGGTAAAATCTCCATATCTGATAAGAAACTAACATATTTTTTTGTATTTAATCCAGGTTTTTCACCATTTATAAGTATTTCTCCAGAATTTTGATGAGAAAGTGATGCTATAATCTTAAGAAGTGATGTTTTACCTGAACCGTTAGGTCCTAATAAAGCCATTATTTTTCCTTCACTTAAAGTAAGATTAATGTTTTTTAAAATTTCTTTTTTGTATATTTTTTTATTAAGATTTTTTATTTCAAGGATATTATTCATTTATTATCCCCCTTTCAATAAGAGTTTTTGTTAAATCATTATTACTATAACCCATATTATATAGAGTAGTAAGAAAATCTTCAACGATTTTTTCAAATTTGTATTTCTTCAGCTCTTCCAATTGTCCTTGTTCTTCTGTAACAAAAAAACCAATTCCTCTTTTAGTATAAAGAAGTCCTCTATTTTCAAGTTCTTTATAAGCATTTAATATAGTGTTTGGATTTACTTGATATTTTTTAGAGGCATCTCTTACTGAAATTACAGGATCTCCTGCTTTCAAATATCCATTTAATATTTCTGAAACAATTAAATCTGATATTTGAATGTATATTGGTATTCTTTTATCATATTCCATAAAACCCTCCTTCATTAATTGCTATTATAGATATATAATACAGCAATCAAATTTATATGTCAAGTCTTTTTTTAGATTTATAGTAGATAATTGAAAAAAAATGTGATATCATAGGACCAAAAAAAAGAAGGTGGGAATTTGAATATTCTGATAAAAAATGTTTCTATTGTAACAATGAGAAACGAAAACGAAATTTTAAATAACTCCAATATCTACATTAAAGGAAAATATATAACACATATTGGTGATGAACTAAGTGATTTTGTCGCCGATAAAATTATAGATGGTGAAAATTTATTAGCTCTTCCAGGACTAATAAATACACATACACATATATCAATGGTATTAATGAGAAATTATGCAGATGATGTAAATTTGGAAGATTGGTTATTTAATAATATTTTCCCTATTGAAAACAAGCTTATTCCTGAAGATATATACTATGCCTCATTGCTTGCTATGATTGAAATGATTAAAACAGGAACAACAACCTTTGTAGATATGTATTTTTTTGTAGACCAAACAATAAAAGCATTAGAAAAATTGCCAATGAGAGCTGCGATTTGCAGAGGACTTACAAGTGGAGAAAATGCTGAAAATAACTTAAATGAAGTGATTGAACTTTCAAAAAAATATAAAAATAATGATATGCTACAAATTATGATAGCTCCACATGCTGTATATACTTGTAATAAAGACTTTTTGACTAAATGTATAAATGCTGCAAAGAAAAACAATTTATCTATTCATATACACCTTAATGAATCAAAATCAGAAGTTAAGAACTCTATAGAAGAAAACGGCTTGTCTCCAATTCAATATGTTAATGAATTAGGAATGTTTGAAGTTAATACTTTAGCAGCTCATTGTGCTAATACTTCTGATGAAGATTTAAAAATACTAAAAGAAAAAAATGTAAATGTTTTAAATAATCCTACAAGTAATCTTAAACTAGCAAGTGGCTTTGCAAGAGTTTTTGACATGAAAAATATGGGTATAAATGTTAGCTTAGGTACAGATGGTGCTGCCTCAAATAATAGTCTTAATATGTTTCGTGAAATTCATCTTGCAAGTATCTTAAATAAAGCTGTTGAAAATGATCCAAAAGCTATATGTGCATTTGATGCATTAAAAATGGCAACATTAAACGGAGCAAAAGCTATAAAAATGGAAGATAAATTAGGAACACTTGAAGCTAATAAATTAGCAGATTTAATCTTAATTGATATAAACAAAACTCATCTGCTTCCTAAAAACAATTTAATTTCAATGTTGAGTTATTCTGTAAGCGGATTTGAAGTTGTTACAAGTATTATTAACGGTAATATTGTAATGGAAAACGGGAAAATAACTTGTATTGATGAAGAAGAAATAAAAAAAGCATTAATTAAATGTCACAAAAATCTTATGAATAGATAGTTTATATAAAAAAGGAACTTTCCAAATATTTTGGATTGTTCCTTTTTATTTATTTACTCATTATTTCTTGCATTTCTTTAACAAGAGTTTCTTTTGATCTTCCACCAATTAAAGTTTCCACAGGTTTTCCATCTTTAAAAATTATAGTAGTTGGTATACTTCTTACACCATAAAAAGCAGCTAAATCAGTATATTGATCTACATCAATTTTAATAATACTGTAATTAACTTCTTCAGATAATTCTTCAAGAACCGGTGCTAAAGATTTACAAGGTCCACACCAAGTTGCAAAAAAGTTTACTAAAGTAAAACCTTCCTTTGCTACAACTGATTCTAACATAACATCTACTTTATTTTCTCCACCATAATATATTACTTTGCTCATAGTTTTCCTCCTTATTTAGCTGATAACGCAGCCATTGTTATATAATTATACGGTTGATTGAAATGTGGTAAGAAGAATATATCAAGTAATTTAAATTTATCAATAGTGACTTCTTCTTGTATTGCAAGTGAGAATAAGTGTATCCCCATTGAAATATCTTGAGTTGAAGCTATTTGTGCACCAACTATTCTTCTACTTTCTTTTTCATAAACTATTTTTATCATAACATTATCATTGTTGTAAGTTATAAACGCAGGTTTTTGTAAATCTTTAAAACTTGTTGATAGTACGTCCATACCTAGGATTTTTGCATTTTCTTCAGTTATACCTGTTGAAACCATGTTAAGTCCATATATTGATATTCCATTTGATCCTTGAACACCAATTGATTCTATTTCTGTTCCACAAGCATTATGGGCAGCTATAATTCCTGATCTTACTGCATTTGTTGCAAGTGCTATGTAATTTATATTTTTAATTGAATTATCATATAAAGTAGCACAATCTCCTATTGCATATACATCTTTAACAGATGTTTCTTGTTTTCTGTTTACTTTGTAAGCATTTTTATATAATTCCAATTTATCTTTTAATAAATCCGTATTAGGTCTAAATCCTGCACAAAGTATTACCATATCTGTTGATATTTCACCCTTATCAGTTACAATAGATTCTACTTTTGTTGTTCCTTTTATCTCTTGTAATCTTTCTCCAAATTTTAACTCTATTCCATTTTCTGCCAACACTTTTGATATTTCAGCTCTAAATTCTGCATCATAATATGAAGATAAGCAATCTCCACAAGCATCTATAAGAGTAACCTCTTTTCCATTTCTCTTAAATGCTTCTGCAAGTTCAACACCAATATATCCAGCTCCGACAACAGTTACATGTTTAATTTCTGTGTTTTTTAATTTATCAATTACTTCTGCTGCATTTTGATATAATTTTACAAATTGTACATTTTCTAATTCTTTTCCTTTTACAGGTAAATCTATTGGTAATGAACCTGTTGAAAGTATTAATTTATCATAAGATTCTTTATACTCCTTACCATCTTTTCCTTTAGCATATACAATTTTATTGTTAATATCTATTTCTTGTACTTCTGTTTCCATATGTATATTTGCACCTTTAGATTCTAACTTTTCTTTTGAAGAATAAAATAATCCTTCAGGTCCTGATATTTGACCACCAATCCATAATGCCATTCCACAACCAAGAAAACTTATATTTGAATTTTTATCAAATACTGTAACTTCTACATTTGTATAATTGTCTAGCATAGTATTTATAGCAGCTGTCCCCGCGTGGTTTGCTCCTACTACAACAACTTTCATGAAATAACCTCCATATATAACTTTACTTTTTACACTTACATTATATCATATTTTTTAATTTTTAAAATAGGTTTTAAGGAAATTTTGTACATTTTTTTCACAAACATCTGTTCTTGCAACACAATTTTTCCATAATTTACTGTATTTCGTGCCATAAAATAAACCTAAAGTGTGCATTAAATAATGATATGGCTTTCCTTTTAAATTTGAAATATCCCTAATAATTCCTTCTAAAATCTGTTCATAACTAATTTGTTTCACATTAAGTAACATTGGATTATCATATGCAGCACGACCTATCATAACAGAATCTACGTACTTTAAATGTTCATGTACTTCTTCCATTGTTTTAATTCCACCATTTATTTCAATATTAAGATGCGGTCTATCTTTTTTTACTTTATAGACCATACCATAATCAAGTTTTGGTATTTTTCTATTTTCATCTGGAGTAAGACCTTTTAATATAGCTATTCTGCTATGAATTATAAATTTATTAACTCCTTGTTCATTTAGCTTATCTATAAAATATAAAAGCTCTTCATAACTAACTATTTTTTTATCATTTTTAAGTATTCCGGTACCATCTATTCCTATTCGGTGTTTTACTGTAACAGGTTTATCTGTATTATTTTTTATTTCTCTAACTATTTTACAAAGAAACTCAATATCTGACATTAAATAAGCTCCCATTTTATTGTCAGAAACCCTATTTGATGGGCAACCCGCATTAACATCTATTTCACTATAATCATATTTGTTAATTTTTTTCATAGCAAGAGAAATGTCTTTTTCACTGCTTGTAGCAATTTGTAAAACAAGAGGTTGCTGTTTTTCATTAAATTCAAGCAATTTTTTTTCATCTCCGTTAATAATTGCCTTATCTGTAATCATTTCGGTATATAACGTAACATCTTTATTTATTAGTCTTATAAAATCTCTAAAATGATTTGTTGTTCTGTCTACCATAGGGGCTATACTTATTTTTTTCATCATTTACTTATTAAAAACACTCCTCCTGTCATTAGTACTACTCCAGCAACTTTTACTAAATTTATCGGTTTTGCAATAAATCCAAAAACTCCAAAATGATCTAAAACTAAAGCCGTAATTATTTGTGCTAAAAGTAAAAGAACTGTTGTTGTCCCAACTCCAAGTTTAGGAGTTACAAGTATTACTAAAGCAACATATATTATTCCTGTTACTGCACCTAAATAAGACCAAACTGGTATTTCTTTTATTTGTGCTAAATCAGGTACTGGTTCTTTTTTTGCCAAAAGATATATCCCAATTAAAACTGTTCCTCCAAAAAATGCCCAAAAAGTAGCCAAATCAGGACTTTTCAAACTTTTCCCAAGGCTCGTATTTATTGGACCTTGAAGAGTTACAGATATCCCTGCTACTATTGCAAGTAACGGATATATTATATTATTTCCCATATTTATTCTCCTTTAACGCCTTTTCAATCTTATTATTACAAGGCTCGTATAATTTTATTTCTTTTTCCATATATTTTTGATTAACATAATGATTTTCATAATCGTGTGGATATTTGTATTTAGTAGCTCCTGCTTTTGTTAAATGAAAAGGTACTTTTTGAACGCCTTCTGTATTTATATTCTCAAATGCCTTATTTACCGCTAAATATGCACTATTACTTTTGGGAGATAATGCAAGATATATAGCACATTGAGAAAGTATTATTCTACATTCTGGCATTCCTATCTTTTCAACAGCTTGCATTGCTGCAACTGCCAACTTAAGTGCATTAGGATTTGCAAGTCCAATATCTTCTGATGCTGATATTACAAGTCTTCTTGCAATATACATCGGATCTTCTCCATCAATTAGCATTGAACTTAACCAATATACAGCACTATTTTCATCACTACCTCTTATACTTTTTATCATCGCTGATATTCTATCATATTTATCACTGTCATCATACGCTCTTGCAATTGTTAGACCTTGTTTTACAGCATCTATATCTGTTTTTGCTAAAACTTCCAATATATTTATTGCAGATCTGGCATCTCCTGCACAAACACTGTGTATATATTCCATTATTTCATCATCTATATTTATATTTTCAAGTTTTGCTATTCTTTTTATTATATTTTCAATATTTTCTTTACTTAATTTTTTAAATTCAACCACAAGACAACGAGATATAATAGCTTTATTTAAACTATAATAAGGATTTTCAGTAGTACTTCCAATTAATATTATATTCCCGTCTTCTAAATCTTGAAGCAAAGAATCCTGTTGCGATTTATTAAATTTATGAATTTCATCAAATAAAAGTATAGTCTTTTTGCCTGTTAATAAAAGTTCTTCTTTTGCTTTTCTAGATATTTCTTTAATATCTGAAACTCCTGACTTTATAGCATTTAAATATTCAAAATTATAATCTATTTGATTTGCTATAAGTTTTGCAAAAGTTGTTTTACCAACACCTGGTGGTCCAAAAATTATGGTATTAATCATCTCATTATTTTCTATTAACTTTTTCAAAACTGATATAGCTTTTTCTTGCCCTATAAAGTCAGCAAAAACCTTGGGTCTATATTTATAAGCCAAAGGTTTATTTTTCTCACTTGAAAAAAATCCTAATTGTTCCATATTATCTACCAGAATTTTTTGTAAGATCTGCTATTGAATTTGCAAGTTCATCTGACATTGCATTTTCTTTTATTCTAAACATCCAGTTTCCTGATGAAACTCCTGGAGTATTTATTCTTGCTCTACTATCTAAACATAAATAATCTTGCATAGGTATTATGCTAAATTTTGCAATACTGTTATGTGTGAGTCTTATTAAATTCCAAACTATACCTGCGTCGTCCCAGTTATTTATATAACTTTTTACTCTATTACGCTCTTCATCATTTAATGAATTATACCATCCTTGAGTTGTATCATTATCATGTGTTCCTGTATAAACTACACAATTTTGTTCAAAATTATGTGGAAGATAGTCATTTGTCATATCTCCATCAAATGCAAATTGTAAAATCTTCATACCTGGTAATCCAGCACTTTCTTTTAATTTTACAACTTCATCTGTAAGTATACCTAAATCTTCTGCTATTATATTCAATTCACCAAAAGTCTCTTTTAATTTATTGAAAAAATCAATGCCAGGACCTTTTACCCATTTACCATTAATTGCTGTTTGCTCACCATAAGGTATTTCCCAATATGATTCAAATCCTCTAAAATGGTCTATTCTAATAATATCACAAACTGATAAGTTTGCACCTATTCTTTCAATCCACCATTTATATCCTGTCTCTCTCATTTTATCCCAGTTGTATAAAGGGTTTCCCCACAATTGCCCAGTTGCACTGAAATAATCAGGCGGAACTCCGGCAACACAGCATGGTTTTAAATCATTATCAAATAAGAATATATCTGTATTTGCCCAAGCATCAGCAGAATCAAAAGCAACAAAAATAGGTATATCTCCTATTATTTGTATATTTTTGCTATTTGCATACTTTTTAATCTCTTTCCATTGTTTAAAGAATAAAAATTGTATAAACTTTTGTTTATCTATTTGTTCAGCTAATAATTTTTCATATTTTTCAATAGCTTTAGGTTCTCTAAATTTAATATCCTTATCCCAAACGTCCCAAGAAGCTCCTTGATTATAATTTTTTATTGAAATAAATAGTGTGTAGTTATCAAGCCAAGAACTGTTTTCTTTCTTAAATTCAACAAACTCATCATTTAAAAGTTCGTGTTTGTCATAAGCTTTTTCAAGTAAAGGATTTTTTATTTCATATAATTTCCCGTAATCTACGTAGTTATCATCTTCACTATAACATACCTTAATATCCTCTTCACTAAGTAATCCTAATTCTACAAGATTTTCTAAGTCTATTAAATAAGGATTTCCTGCAAATGCTGAAAAACATTGATATGGTGAATCACCATAACCAGTTGGACCAAGTGGAAAAACTTGCCATAAGCTTTGTTTTGATTTTTCTAAAAAATCAATAAACTTTTTGCATTCTTTTCCTAAAGTTCCTACTCTATACTTTCCAGGTAATGATGTTGGATGAAGTAATATTCCAGCTTTTCTCATTTTTTCTTCTCCTTCAATCTCTAAATGTTTAAGTAAATTTTCTAAAGTCTTATTTTTATCAACTTCTGGTAAATCTAAATCAACTTTAGCTCCCATTTCGTCTAGTAACGAATTTATTTTTATACTCAAATCATCAGTTATTTGTTTTTTTAGCATAATTATTCCTCTTTATGTAATTTATATTAAATAATACCACATATTCATTGATAAAAAAAGAAGTAAAGTGCTATTTAAAACAAAAAAATGCAAAATAAAAGACGGACATTAATCCGCCTTTATATCATATTCTATTTTGCTTAATATACTCTTGCATTTGCGTTATTTGCATATTAATATTTTTCTTATTTCTTAAATATAAGAATAAATATGTTAAAAAATAATTTAATTTGTATAATAAATTTTTGGGATAATAACATTCCGTATATATTATTTCTTTATCCTTTATTTCATATTTTATTATGTTAGAACCCATATATGTACTTATCTTAACTTCATATAAAGTAGGATATTTATAATTTAATATTTCAATATCAGCTGTTATTCCATTTGAAATTTTCTTTGTATAACAAAATCCTTTTTTTATTTCACCTAATTTACCGTTTTCTTTTATATCATGAGTAATTGAAAAACTCAATACATCAAAAAATTCTTGCGGAGTTACTTCTAAATGTCTTTGTATTTTCATTTATTTACCTCTTTGTGATAATATAAAACCTAAAATTATAAATGTTAATCCCATTAAAATATTTATTATTTGTTTATTTAATAAAGGAGATGTACATATAAGTAGTCCACCTATTGATACTAACATAATTGCCCATTTATTTTTCATTATTTTCATTAACCTTTTTATATAATTCTATAAACTCATACGCTAATATCTTAAATGTTTCTGCATTCATAAGTTGATCTTGTGCATGAATTAAAAGTAGCGATACTTCTACATTTTTACCTTGTGCTTCTTTTTGAACCAAATTTAAATGAATATCATGCCCTTTCGAAAATATTTGCTCTCCTTCTTCTATTTTCTCTTTAGCAAGTTCATATTCACCTTTTCTTGCATCATTAATTGCTTCTATAAATAATGACTTTGCCATTCCCACAGTGCTAATAAGTGAAAAGCAAACTTCTTCCATTTCTTCACTCATTTTAATTCTCCTTCATTCTATTTGCAATTAAAACAAATGGTGTCCATATTAAGAAAGCAATAAATACATTAAGTAAAGAAATGATCGCTGCCATAATGCTTCCACCTGTTGCAAAGAAAGCATATATACCTGGAGGTAATACCCAAGGAACTGCAACAAATACAGGTGGAATAATACCTAAAGCTGTTGCTACATATCCGATAATGCAACAAATTGGAGGTATTATTAAAAATGGTATTATATAAATAGGATTTAATACTATAGGCATTCCAAATATAACAGGTTCATTTATATTAAATACACCCATTGATACCCCTAATTTTGCAACCGCTCTAGGTTGTTCTTTTTTAGAAAATAAGAATATCGCTATTATTAAAGCTATTGTTACTCCTGAACCTCCCATTTGAGAGAATGCATCAAAAGAACCTCTAGTCCATAAATATGGTAATGTATCTACAGAACCTCCTTTTGTGAAATGATCTATATTTTGTATTAATGCTGGTTGATATATACCATCAAGTATTGGAGCTAACACATTGTGACCGTGTAATCCAAAAAACCAGAATAATTGTACTAAAAATGAAAGCAATATTACTGAAAATATTCCTTGTGAAAGTCCTAAAAGTGGTAATTGTATATATGTTTGTATTAAATCATTTAATGTAGTGTTAGCATATCTTGATATTAAATATGATACTATTGCTGCAAAATAAATAGCTACAACTCCTGGAATTATAGAAGCAAACGCTTTATTTACAGCAGGCGGAACGCTATCAGGTAATTTTATTGTTACTTTTTTATTCATTAATTTAACATATATTAATGTTGAAATCATACCTGTTATTAAAGCTGTAAATAGTCCTGATGCTCCAAGATAATTTACATTAATAAATCCCCAATTTTCAACTATCCCTTTAACTCCATTTATTTCAGCTTCAAACGATGCTTGTTGAGGTAAGAAAACTACATAAGAAGCAAACGCAACTAAACCTCCAGCAATAGGATTTGTCTTATAATCTTGTGCAATATTGTAACCTAATGCAAATACAAAAACTAATGATAATATTGCTATTGAACCAAACCAAACATTACCATTTATATTAATAATGGGACTCATAAATTTTGCAAACTCAGGTAATCCATAATTATTTGGTAAATCTCTTAAAAATACATTTAATAATACTGCTATCGAACCAACCATTGTTATCGGCATAATTGCAATAAATGAATCTCTTACAGCTACTAAATGTCTTTGAGAACCTATTTTAGCAGCTACAGGAACAAATTTTTCCTCTATCCATGACATAAAACTTTTAAAACTCATAAACTATATATCCTCCTATTTTGTTATTTCAAATGCTCTTTCTAATATTTTTTCTGCATTCATAGTCCCATAATCCATCATATTAATAACTTCTACAGGTTTTTCAGCAGGAACTTCATTTCTTATTTTTGAATATAAAAACTTAATTTGAGGTCCTAATAAAACAACATCATAATCATTTACATGTTCTGATAAAGCTGTATCACCTATTGCCTTTATATTGACTTTTTTTCCGATTTGTTCAGCCTTGCTTTTCATCTTTTCTACTAAAACACTTGTTGACATACCAGCAGTACATACAAGTAATATGTTTAACATACTATCACTCCTTAAATCCATTATTATCACTTAAATTTTTAAACCAATATCCTGATTTTTTTATTATTCTTTTATTAGTATTTAAATCTAGCTCTACTAACCCGTATCTATTTTTATATGAGTTAAGCCAAGACCAACAATCAATAAAAGTCCAAACTTGATAACCTATACAATTACTACCTTCTTCAATTCCCTTATGTAAATACTTAAGATGTGATTTTATAAAATCTATTCTATAATCATCTTCAATTATATTATTTTTTCTAAATCTTTCTTCGTTTTCAACACCCATACCGTTTTCTGAGATAAACCATTCAATATTTTTATAATTTTTTCTAATATTTTCACAAATATCATAAATTGCTTGAGGGTATATTTCCCAACCTCTATAAGGATTTATTTTTTTACCTGGCATATCATATATATCATAATAATACGTAGGCATAAATGGAGCTGTATCTGAATAAATATGTTCTTTTGCCTTTACTCTAAGCGGTTGATAATAATTTACACCTAAAAAATCAACTGTATTGTTTTTTATAAGATCTAATTCCTCTTGTGTATAACAAGGCATTAAATCATGTTTTTTTATTATTTCAATAAGTTCTTTAGGATATTCTCCTAAAATTGATGGATTTAAAAAACTTTTATTAGCAAATAATTCTGCTATTCTAGCTGCCTTTATATCACAAGGATTATTTGATCTGGGATATGCTGGAGTTAAATTCAATATAATTCCAATTTTACTATTTAAATTAAGTTTTCTAAATTCACTTATTGCTGCTGCTGAGCACACCATTGTATTAAATGCAACTTGTACTGCTTTTTTAGGATTTACTTCCATTGGATAATGATATAAATACAAATACCCACACTCAACATGCACTATAGGTTCATTGAAAGTAAACCATCTATCAACATATTTTCCAAAAATTTCAAAACATGTTTTTGCATATTTTTTATAAATATTTATAATCGTCTTACTTTCAAAACCACCTTGTTCTTGTAAATACATGGGCATATCAAAATGATATAAATTAATAAAAAGCTTTATCCCTGCATCTTTTATCATTTTAAAGTAATCAGTGTAAAATGATACGGCTTTTTCATTAATTTTTCCATCTTTAGTAGGAAAAAGTCTTGACCATGATATAGAAGTTCTAAATGAATTATGTCCGATTTGTTTCATAAGTTCTACATCTTCTTTATAATACTTATAAACAGAACTCGTTTTCTTTGTACCTATTTCATTATGAAACTTAAACGGTTCCAACTTATACCAAAAATCCCATATATTATCTGTTTTATTATCGCCTTCAAAAGTTCCTTCACTTTGAGTTGCACTTGTAGCACTTCCCCAGTAAAAATTATCCGGAAATTTTAACATATTGTCCTCCTATATTCCTTGTGATATAATTCTATTATATGGAGGTAATAATGAATAAGCATATTATATCAATGGTAAAAAATATAATAATTACAAAAAATATTTGTCTTACAGGAAATGAAACTGTTTTTTTATCTTTTATTGAAAAAACAAATTTTACTAAATTTAATTACACTATTGAAGAAATGGCAAAAATTTCTTATGTATCTAAAGCTACTATAACAAGATTTTCAAAAAAACTTGGCTTTAGTGGTTTTAGTGAATTAAAATATAAAATAAATGAAATAAATCAAGATGATGTAAACAGTAATAACAATTACATAAATATCAACAATAGCTTTGTTTATTCAAATTACCTAAAAACCATATCAAATACTCATATCCTAACTACAAATATTAAAGAACTTATAAAAAAATTTAATAGTTTTCATTCAATATACATAATAGGTATAGGATCAAGTAATCTTGTAGCAATAGAATTTGCTTATTTATTAAACAATTGCAATATAACAAATGTTGAAGCTTTAACTGATACATATAATCAAAATTTAAAAGCAGGAATTAATAATGATAAAAATTTACTGATATGTTTATCACTTTCAGGAAAAAATCATGATATAATTGATATTGCCTCTAAATTTAAAAAAAATAAAGCAACAATTTTGAGTATTAGTTCTAATGAAATTGCTCCTTTAAAAAATTTTTCAGACTATTTTATAACTGCACCTTCATTTACAAATAAAACGTCTAAAATTTTGCCGCTATTAATTGTAATTGATATGATTGCATGTTATCTAAAAAACAACAAAATCTAATTTATACTATTATATAGCTAAACTTCTTAAAGTCAATATTTATGGGCATCAAAGATTTAAAATTCATAAAATAATATAAACAACTTTAAAAATGAACCATTATTCAAATTTATATAAAAAAAAAGTGTAAATATTCGCTAATTACACTTTTATACTTTTATAATTATCATAAATTACTTGCCCTTTTTTTGCATGTGCTATTTTTTTTACATATTTTTTTAAACAATAATCAACCAAAACATTTCCATCAGACTTTGAATTCTTAGCTGCCAATGTTGCAGCATACATTATCACTTCATTACTTGGATTTTTACCTGATAAAATTACGTGAGAGCCAGGAACATCTTTTGCATGAAACCATAAATCTAAATTATTGGCAATTTCAAACGTAATTTTATCATTTTCTATATTATTTCTTCCTATGTATATGTTATATCCCATGTATTCAATTTTTTGTAATTCTCTTTTTTTATCCTTATTAACTTTTATCTTATTATTTAACAAACCTAACTCTTTTTCTATTTCTTCAAGACCTATTAAATCTTGTTCTTTATCTATAAAAAGTAATTGTTCATTATAATAAGAAATTTCAGATAATACATCTTTTGTTCTGGTATTTAAATTTTCTTCTCTTCTCTTTGCTTTCGCATATTTAGAGTACATTTTTTCAACATTTTTAGAAGCTGACAAATTTTTATCAAGCTCTATTGTTATTTCCTCATTTGTGTAATAATTTAAAACTCTGATATTTTCATCTTTATATTTTATTTTATATATATTTGCTGCAAGTAAATCTCCCATTATTTTATACTTTTCATAATCTTTGTTATTTTCAATATCTTGTTTATTTTTTTCAAGTATTTTTTCAAGTCTTTTTAAGTTTTTATTTACAAATTTTACTAATGGTCTTTTCTTATTTTGTATAGAACTTGCTTCATTTATTTTTTTAAAATATTCATTAAAACCATCATTTAAAGTTTTAAATTCAGTATAATCTAAGTTATAAAATTTATTATATGTAAAAACGTTGTTTGAAAAAAGTAATGGTTTATAACTAGTACTAAATTCTTGTCTTTTTTCATCACTTAATTCTTTCATAAATTTTCCATAAGGACTTACACTTTCAGGATACTCATATTTAGCATTAGTTACAAGTTTTCTTTTCATTTTAATATTTACATACATTACTGCTTTAATATTATCATTTTCATCTACTAAAATCACATTAGATGATTTAGGAAAAAGCTCAAATATTAATTTATATTTTTCAATAATTCCAAGCATGTTAAGTTTTTCTATATCAAATATTATAAGTCTATCTTGATTATATCCGTAAACATCTCTTATTAACGCACCTAAAATATATTTTCTAAGAGATAAAACAAACGGATTTTCATATTGTGTATTTTGCATTTTATTATAACTTAAATATACTATAGGTTCGTTTTTATTATCAAAATATAAATGGTGCTTTAATAATTGTATAGAAAATGAATTTGTATCATAAACATTAATTTTTGAAATTCTTGAATTTTGAATTTCATTTTTTAATTCCTTTATTAAAAAACTAAATCCAATTCCATCTAAATATATCATTTTATACTTCCTTTTTTATCACATAAACTAATTGTGCATCTTCACTTCCAATAGTTTTTAAATTTTTGTCAATTTCAACAGTCATTGAATTTTTTGTCTTTTCAATAACCGTAATATTTTTACCTATAGTAAAACCTTTTTCTGCAAAATATTTTATCATTACTTCGTTTCCACGAACTTCATCAATAATTAATATATCTTTTTCTTTAAACTTATATAATGTTTCCGGTTGTAATTTTCTTCTTATTTCATATAAATTTATAGTCATTTTCTTAAAAACATCGTAAAAAATTTTCAAATCCTTTTTATTTATATTTTCAGCTGCTTTTTCTATAATAGAAGCATTAAAATCTCCGCTGAAATTATATGCAATTTCCCCTTTTTTAGTTAAAGCTACATAAATTTTTCTTTTGTCTTCAACAGATTTTTCACGATAAATAAACTTCTTTTTTTCTAATTTATTTACCGAAACAGACATAGTTCCCATTGTTATATCAAGTCTATCTGCTAAGTCATTCATAGTAACTTTATCTTGACCTATAGCGTTTATTATATGTATTTCGTTTGTAGTCAAGCATTTTATTGTTGTATCAAGATGCAATTGTTCTATTTTATAATAAAGTTTATAAAACTCATCTATAATTTTTTCTACTTCAGCATACATACACTTCACCTCTTACTTTAAACTATCAATTTTTGCCTTATAGTTTCCTGAAAAAACGTAAGACCCGGCAACTAATACATTTGCTCCTGCTTCTTTTACACAAGAACAAGTTTTATCGTTTATTCCTCCGTCTACTTCTATATCTATATTAGGATATAAAGCTCTAAGTTTTTTTATTTTATTTACAGCATTTGGTATAAATTTTTGTCCTCCAAAACCTGGATTAACAGACATAACTAATATCATATCAAGTTTATCAACTACATTTTCAATTGCTGATATCGGAGTTGCTGGATTTAGAGCAACGCAAGCTTTTACTCCATATGATTTTATTAAATCAACTACTCTATCTAAATGTTTTGTTGCTTCTGCGTGAACAGTTATACTGTTAGCTCCCGCATCAACCATATCTTTTATATATCTTTCAGGATTAGTTACCATCATATGTATATCAAATATTAATGATGTATGAGGTCTTATTGCAGAAATAACTCCTGCTCCAAAAGTAATATTTGGTACAAAATCTCCATCCATAACATCTAAATGTAAATGTGTAGCTCCTGCTTTTTCTATTGCTATAACCTCATTTTTTAAATCACTAAAATCTGCTGACAATAGTGATGGTGCTATTTTTATTTCCATATTATTTTTTCCCTTTCAATCTTTATATATCTTAATTATATCACATCACACAAAAATAAAAAAATAGAGATTATTTTTTAATCTCCATTTTCTATAACTGATTTATAAAACTCATATCTTTTTTTATTTATAATATCCTCAGAAACCAATTTTTTTATATAACAATTAGGCTCATTAATATGTACACAATCTTTAAATTTACATAAACCTATATAAAGTTTAAACTCAGATATATACTCTTGTACCTGTTTTTCATTTTCAAATTTAGGCATTCCTACTAGAGAATATCCCGGTGTATCAAATATTTTTATATCATTTTTTTCAAAATATCTGGTATCTATTGTTGTATTTTTTCCTTTTTTAGTTTTTTCGCTAACTTCTCCTGTTTTTAATACTTGCTCTTCTAGTATATAGTTTACAAGACTTGATTTTCCAACTCCACTAGGTCCTGACAATACAATATATTTACCTTTTAAATAAGTTTTCAATTCTTGTAATCCTTCTTTTGTTTTAATACTTATACAAAAAATTTTTATATTTCTGAATTGCTCACTTATTTCAGATAAAATTAAATTTTTTTCACTGTCATTTAGTAAATCTATTTTTGTCAGTATTAGAATTTTATTTATTTCCTGCTTATCAATCCAAAGCAAATTTTTTTGCAAATTAATAAAATCTATTTTAGGGTCTTTTATGGCTAATGTTATTGCGACAAAGTCAATATTTGATATTAAAGGTCTTAAAAGTAAATTTTTTCTGTCATAAATACTTTCTATAACCGACTCTTCATTAAATTCTACTATATCTCCAATAACACAATTAAGTTTGTTATTTGATTTTTTTAAAATACCTTTTAATTTACAAATATATATTTTATCATTAGACAATACTTCATAAAAACCTTGTATTTTTCTAATTACTTTGCCCTTAATTAGACTCACCGCCGTCTTTTAAAGCTTCTTTTATAATTTCATCTATACTTTCTTGCTTTATTTTTTCTTCTTTAATAGCGTTATTTGCAGGTTCACTAATAACAACATTAATAACTGTATCGGCATTTATTGGTTCGTCAGCTTTTGGATATGAACTAACAATTGTATTAATCGGATAAGAAGAATCAGGTGTTCTAGTTATATCATTTATTTTAAGTCCTATTTGAGATAATACTAAATTTGCTTCATTTACATCAAGACCAATTATATTAGGCATTATATTAGGACTTAATAATTGTTTTGATGATACTAATAATGTAACACTTTGATTAAAAGATAATCTTGTATTTTGTTTAGGATATACTGCTAAAACCTGTTCACTATCTTTTCCATCTGAAATATAATCAACTCTTTTTACCTTTATATTTGCTTTTTCTAATACATTCATAGCTTGTGCTAACGGTAAATTTATAATATCAGGTATTTGTTGACCATTATTATCATTAACTAATAATCTAATATCTCTTCCAGCTCTAACTATATGCCCTGATGCAGGTTTTTGAGAATAAACTATATCTAGTGGAACATCATTAGATTTTGAACTTATAAATGTATAATTTAAATATGCTTTTTTTAATATTTTTGCTGCTTCTTTTTTATTTAAATTAGTTACATCCGGTACTTTTACTAAACCATTATAAAAGAAAGTATCTAAAATATATGCTCTTGCAAAGATAATAATTAAAATAGCTAAAACTGTGTTTAAAATATAAACCTTTTTCATAATATTCCTATCTTTTTACTCAAATACGCTAAATCCTAGATTTTCAATATCTTTAGCAAAAGTTTCAACTGTTTGATACGAAAGTTCTAAAAGATTTGTTCCTCTCTTGCTATATTTATATATTATATCATTTGGACAAGTTATAATATCAACTCCACATTGTTCTGCTTGTGTTATATTATAAACCTCTCTTGTACTAGCCCATAATAATTCTGCCTTAGGTTTTTTATCACAAATTTCTCTAGCAGCTTTAATAATTGGCATATGATCATGTCCTGAATCTGAAATTCTTCCGGCAAAAACTGAAACATATCCACCCACATTTTCATTTAATGCATCAACAGTTGCTTGAATTTGATCTATACTATATAAAGCTGTAACATTTACTTTTACACCTTCATCAGATAACTTTTTAATTAAAGGTATAGTGCTTTCTCTATTTACTGTAATAATAGGGATTTTTACATATACATTTTCTCCCCAGCTTGCTATTTCTTTTGCTTCTTTATACATTGTATCCAAATCATTTGTAAATACTTCAAACGAAACAGGCACATCTTTTATTTTTTCTAAAACTTTTTGTGAAAATTGTTTGTAACTTGTTACTCCACCTTTTTTCATAAGTGATGGATTAGTTGTAAATCCTTGAACTAAGCCTTCTTCATATATTTTTAACATATCATTTAAATTTGCACCATCTGCAAATATTTTTATTGCCATTGAGAATACCTCCGTATTTTATTATATTAGAATTATATCACAAAAAAATTACAAAAAAAAGAAAATAAAAAAGTATAAATAACTAAAAATATTATTAAATATTTGATATAATTTTATTGAGGTGACTATAATGAACACTAAACAAACTAAACTAAAACCAATAATTGACATTTGTAATAATATTGGTATACAAGATGATGAAATAGAATTATATGGAAAATACAAAGCAAAAATAAATTTAAATATTTTTAAAAGACTTGAAACAAAGTCAAATGGAAGACTTATACTAATTAGTGCTATAACGCCAACAAAAAAAGGCGAAGGAAAATCAACTATAACAATAGGACTTAGTCAAGCTATTAATAAATTAGGTCATACTTCTATAGCAGCACTTAGAGAACCTTCTATGGGCCCTGTATTTGGACTTAAAGGTGGGGCAACTGGAGGTGGAGCTTCTCAGGTTTTACCAATGGAAGATATTAATCTACATTTTACAGGGGATTTTCATGCAATAACCGCAGCACATAATTTAATAAGTGCAGCTATTGATAATCATATTTATTGGGGAAATGAATTAAATATTGATACGGAAAATATATATTTTAAAAGAGTTCTTGACACAAATGACAGAGCTTTAAGAGACATTACAATAAATGACAAAAAATATGAAAGACAAGCTTCTTTTCAAATAACAGTAGCTTCTGAACTTATGGCTATACTTTGTCTTTGTGAATCACTTAGTGAACTTAAAGAAAAAATTGAAAAAATCGTTGTAGCAAAAGATGTAAACAACAATTTAATTACTGTCAAAGATCTTAATATTGCAGGGTCTTGTGCAGTAATATTAAAAGATGCAATAAAACCAAACATAGTACAAACAACAGAAAATACTCCTGTTTTAATACATGGTGGTCCTTTTGCAAATATAGCTCACGGTTGCAACTCAATTATTGCAACTAATCTTGCATTAAAATTATCTGATTATACTGTAACAGAAGCAGGATTTGCCGCAGATTTAGGTGCAGAAAAATTCTTTGATATAAAATGTAGAAAAGCTGATATAACTCCTGATGCTGTCGTATTAGTAATTACTTGCCGTGCTGTTAAAGAAAATTCACTTGAAAATATTAAAGCACATATTGAAAATTTACAAAATTTCAATATACCTATTATTCCTTGTATAAATCATTTCAGTGGTGATAATGAAAATGACATTAATGAAATAATAACTTATGTTGAAAATTTAGGATATAAATGTATTTTAACAGATTCATATTCAAAGGGTGGAGAAGGTACTCTAGAACTTGCAAGTACAGTAATAGACACTATCAATGAAAAAGATTCGTATTCAAATGAAGATGTTGAAAAGAAAGCGATTAAAAATTTTGAATACCTGTATAGCCTTGATACTGACATAAAGGAAAAAATTGAAATTCTTGCAAAAACAATATATAGAGCTGAAAAAGTTGAATATTCAGACCTTGCTTTACAAAAAATAAACTATTTTGATGAAAAAATATCTAAATTACCTATTTGTATTTCAAAAACACCTATTTCTATATCAGATAAACCTGATATTAAAGGCGTTCCAAGTAATTATACTTTTAATGTAAAAGATATAAGACCATCATTTGGAGCAGGATTTGTTGTTGTTATGTGTGGAAATATCATAGATATGCCAGGTCTACCTAAAATTCCTGCTGCTAACTTTATAGATATAGATGAAAATCAAGAAGTTGTAGGATTATTTTAAAAGAGGTGAAAAATTATGGTTTCATGGATTTTTATATGGATAATATTTTTTGCATTTATTTATTTGTTTTTACATTTTGCAAAATTTACTATCAGTGTTATAATTTGGCTTTTCCCTTTAATAATTATACTATTTATTATAAGAAATTTTACGTAATTAGGAGGAAAATATGTTAAAAATTGGAGACAAAGCTTTTGATTTTAATTTAAGCGATTTTAATGGTAAATATCATAAATTAAGTGATTATCTTGGAAAAAAAGTTGTACTTTATTTTTATCCTAAAGATAATACACCTGGTTGTACGGTTCAAGCGTGTACTTACAGAGATAATTATCAGCAATTTGTAGATTTAGACGTAGTATTAATCGCTATTTCAAGAGACACAGTTAAATCACATAAAAAATTTATAGATAAATTTAATTTACCATTCTTACTTCTATCTGATGTAGATAAAACTGCTATTACAAATTACGAAGTAGCCGTTGAAAAAAGCATGTTTGGTAAAAAGTATATAGGATCAGAAAGAACTACTTTTATAATTGATGAAAAAGGATATATTCAAAATATATTTAGAAATGTTGATTATAAAAAAGATACGGATATTATACTACAAGAACTTAAAAAATAAATGAAAGGACACTTGTTTATAAACCATGGATATTAAAAGTAGTAAAAAAGTTAAACCTTTTTTAAAATGGGCTGGTGGTAAAGGACAACTTCTTGATAAAATAAAAAGTTACTATCCTTTTGAAAAAAATAAAACAAAAAAATACGCTGAACCTTTTGTTGGTGGAGGTGCTGTATTATTTGATATTCTAAATAAATATGATTTAGATGAAATTTATATAAGTGACATAAACAAAGAACTAATTAACACATACATAGTAATTCGTGATAATATTGATGAGTTAATTAAAATACTTTCAAATATGCAAGAAACTTTTTTATCTTTAGATACAGATAAAAAAAAGGAGTTTTACATAAAAAAGAGACAGCTTTTTAATGAACTTAAAATAAATGGGAATAAAAATACAAATATAAAAAAAGCTTCATTAATGATATTTCTTAATAAAACTTGCTTTAATGGGCTTTTTAGAGTAAATAAAAGTGGACTTTTCAATGTTCCTATGGGAAATTATAAAAAACCTGTTATTTGTGATGAAAATAATCTTAGAGCAATTTCTAAAAAATTAAAAAAAGTAACTATTATTTGTGGAAACTATAAACAGTCATCTGATTTTATAGATGAAAATACTTTTGTTTATTTTGATCCACCATATAGACCTATTAATGAAACATCAAGTTTTACTTCTTATACTGAGAGTAAATTTGATGATTCAGATCAACTTGAACTTGCCAACTTTATTAATGAAATGAATAAAAAAGGTGCAACAATTTTAGTTAGCAATTCCGATCCAAAAAATACAAATAAAGATGACAATTTTTTTGATAATGTTTATTCTAATTATAATATAAAAAGAGTGGATGCTTCACGTATGATTAACAGCAATGGAAAATCTCGTGGCAAGATTAAAGAATTGATTATATCTAATTTATAGAAATAATTTTTAAGAGGTTATAAATGATACATAGGAATTTTAATGATTGGTTATCAAATTTTAAAGAAAGTATAGCCAGCTATAATTATTACATAGATTTTAAAAAAGTTTATAAAAATATAGAAAATATAAAAATTGAATTAAGTATTTTAAATACGCTTATTGGTTCTAAAAATATTGAAAAGGATTTCAAAAATTTAGTAAAAAAATATCCTGAAATTTTAAAATGTATACCTATTTTATTAGCAGTTCGATCTGATGAAATTTATTGTCAAGATGAAAAAGGTGGGCATACTTTTAATTTTAAAGAAAAAGACGATATTAATTTATATTTATACTTTATGAAAGAAACCGGATTATTTGATTTACTTCAAAATCATATTAGAAATAATTTAATAGATTATGTTACGGGTATTGAAACAGGTCTTGATTCTAACGGCAGAAAAAATCGTGGCGGACATTTAATGGAAAATTTAGTTGAAAAATTTATACAAAATGCAGGACTAGTCAAAGAAAAAGATTATTTCAAAGAAATGTATATTAGCCAAATTCAAAATAAATGGAATATTAATCTTTCTGCTATTTCAAATAAAGGAAAAATGGAAAAACGTTTTGATTTTGTTATAAAAACATCTAATATGATTTATGGAATTGAAACTAATTTTTATAGTAGTGGTGGAAGTAAATTAAATGAAACTGCACGAAGTTATAAAAATATTGCATTAGAATCTAAAACAATAGAAGGTTTTTCATTTGTTTGGTTTACTGATGGCAAAGGTTGGAAAACAGCTAAAAATAATCTAGAAGAAACTTTTGATGTTATGGAACATATTTATAATATTAATGATTTAGAAAATGACATAATATTAAAACTAATTAAGGATTAATAATGAACAAAAAAATAAAAAAATGGGAACCTGAAAATTTTAATTTAGAAATGACTACACACTGGTCTTTTCCAAAAAGAGGAGATTGGGCAACACACGATTCAAAATGGAGAGGAAATTGGTCACCGTATATACCTAGAAATATTATACTCAGATATTCTAAGGAAAATGACTTAATACTCGATCAATTTGCAGGAGGTGGCACAACACTCGTTGAAGCAAAACTTCTAAATAGAAATATTATTGGGGTAGATGTCAATGATTTAGCTATTGCCAGATGTAAGGAAAAGATAAATTTTGAATATGAAAATGCTAATGGTAAAGTATATATACGTAAAGGTGATGCAAGAAACTTAACATTTATAAAAAATGAAACTATAGATTTAATATGCACACACCCACCATATGCAAATATAATTAAATATAGCGAAAACATAGCCGAAGATATTTCAAATTTAAAAATTAAAGATTTTTTAGAAGAAATGAAACTTGTTTCTAATGAATGTTATAGAATTTTAAAAAAAGATAAATTTTGTGCCATTCTTATGGGAGATACTAGACAAAAAGGACATATGATACCAATGTCTTTTGATGTTATGCGTATATTTGAAAATTCAGGGTTTAAATTAAAAGAAATAATAATAAAAGAACAACATAACTGCAAAGCAACTGGATACTGGAAAACTAATAGTATAAAGTACAATTTTTTGTTAATCGCACATGAATATTTATTTATTTTTAAAAAATAGGAGCTGTTGCAAAAATAAATTCTGTAAAAGGAAGAAAAAATTCAAGCTTCCTTTTTTTTACAAAATTATGAATATATCGATAATAATAAATATGTAAGCTCTAATTTTTTTGTGCAAAAAAATTATTAAAAGAAGAAACTCGCAATCCAATATATGATTACGAGTTTTTTAATAAGTTAAAGCATTTTATATAAAAAAATTTATTTAAATTTTATTTGTTTGCAACAACCCATTTATTTCATCAACAATCAAATTTTGTGCTTTCTTTGCTTCAGGTATTGGATATAAAGGATAGCCATGATTCATTTTTTCTTTAACTATGAAGTTATGCTTTACATCTTCTGATTTTAATTTTTTATGAAATTTTAATATATCAGGATATAAAATATCATTAGTTCCTGTAATTATAGTTATTCCTTCAATACCTTGATATTTTCCGAAAATAGGACTAACTAGTGGGTTTTTAACATCTGATTTAGACCATAACTCTCCTATTTTTTTAAGTAAAAATTTAGATAAAAATGGATCTTTTTTTTCATAAGCATCTATTTCTTTATTTTCAAGACTTAAATCAACAACAGGTGAAATTAATATTGTCTTTTTAGGTAATTTATGCTCTTTTTCCTTTAATATTTGTAATAAAGATAGAGATATTGCACCACCTGCTGAATCCCCCATTAAAATAAAATTATCTTTATAACTTATTTCATAAAATGAAAGCAATATTTTCAAAGTATCAATATAAGTATATTTGGGTGCTTTCGTATATATTGGAAGAAGTATCTTTGCATTGGATTTTTGTGCAATACCATCTAAAAATTTAAGATGATATTTATTTGGCTGATTAATAAATGAACCTCCATGAACATAAAAAATAGTAGGTTGAGACTTTAAGTTTTTATCATTTATTATTAAAACCTGCATATTAGAAAATAAAATATCATCTACTCTTGATTTTAATTTTGGCTTTTCATACTTTTTATCACTTATTCTTTCTGCTTCTTTAAGTATTTTAGCCACATCGCTATCATTTTTAGGTTCAAAATATTTTTTAGCTCCAGAAATCCAAAAATATTTTTCTATAACAAAACTTGTAACTGATCTTTTTTCAATTGCATGTATATATACGTAAAAAATAGCTATTATTCCAATTAAAACAATTATTAATATTTTTTTCATATCATTTTCCTAAGATTTTACTGTTTTTATAACTTTACAAGGATTACCTACAGCAACTACATTACTTGGAATATCACGAGTTACAACACTTCCTGCTCCAATCACAGTATTATCTCCAATACTTACTCCTGGTAAGACAACTACGTTTCCACCTATCCAAACATTATTTCCTACTGTAATAGGCTTGGCTGTCTCAAGCCCTTTGTTTCTAAGTTCTACTTCAATAGGATGGCTTGCTGTATAAAAAGAACAATTGGGTGCTATAAAACAATTAGCTCCAAAACTAACTTTTGCACAATCAAGTATAACAAGATTATGATTAGAATAAAAATTTTCTCCAAGTTCAATGTTATATCCATAATCACACCAAAATGAAGGCTCTATTTTAAAATTTTCTCCAGTTTTTCCAACAATACTTTTAATTAACTCTTTTTGTCTTTTTTCATCAGATGTTTTAGTATTATTGTATTCCATACACAAATCTTTACATTTATGTCTATGTTCTTTAAGTTCTATATCGTAGTTAGCATCATATAAAAGCCCTTTTTCAGCTTTTTCTTTTTCTGTCATTTTTACTCCTTTTTTTTATATGTCCCATAAAATATTTGCCATTACGACATCTGTAGTTATTTTATTTGAATAAACATTTAAATATTTTTCTATTAATTTATTTACATCAAAATTTGTTTCGTTTTCAATTCTTATAAGCAAAGATTTATATTTTTCCTCTATTTCGAAAAAGTTTGTTTCAAATGTTATGTTGCTATATAAATAATTTATTTCAGGATTATATCCATGCAACCATAAAATATTAAAAGTAGAATATATAATATTTCTATCATTATGTGGATGATGCTCTCTTTTTAACCCAGTTTCACTTAAAATATATTCTACAAAAGTATCAGTATCTTTAACAAACTGATTGATAAGACAATATTTTTTAGACGACTTTATCATGTTATATAATCCTTGCGGCGTTCTCAAAGCAGGACACATTGCAGCAAAAACTAAGTCAAACTTTTCATTTTCAGAACTATTAATATTTTCTTTGTCCCATACACTTTTTCTAAAAGATATATTTAAAATATTTTCTTTTTTTGCATTTTCACTAGCTAAATATAGCATATTTTGTGAAATATCAGTAACAACTACATGTTTTGCATACTTCGCAAATGGAATAGCATATCTTCCGCTTCCTCCACCTATATCAAGTACATTCGCATTTTGTATTATATTTTTTTCTTTTAAAAATTTTAATGTTTTTGTTGCAAATTCTGTTTTATCATTTTGCTGTGCTAAATTAAAACTATCCGCTTTTAAATCCCATTTTTCTTCAATTTTAATACCAAAATTTTCATTTTTTTGAAGATTATCTTCGTAATATTTAATATTCATTGTATACTTTCCTCTTTATATATTTTCACTTAATTTTTTTAATATATTAATGTAATTTTGCTTAAATGAAAGATTAAATCTTTCATCTATTTCCTTTTCACTGTACTTTTTACCCTCAAGCCCTAAATAAGAAATTAACATATTTTCCTCAATATATGTTAATAAAAATGTGTTATATGTCGTTTTATATTCATCTTCTATATCTTGAGCATATTCCGTTATATCTTCCAAATCATCTATTTCAATATTTTCATATAAATCAACTAAACTTTCATAATAACTCTCATCAATTTGTTTATCTTTTAAAATATCTGTTAAATTATTTCCTTCATCTAACTCTTCTTTTATTTTTAAATATAGTAATATTGCCATTTTCTCAGAAAATTCATCTTTTTCTATATTTTTTTGTGATATTAAAAGATTTATTATTAAATATATTCTAAATATTTCAGATATCATACTTTTATCGTAAGATTTTGAAAGTTGTTCATAATATTTAGAAATAAATGTCGCAACATAAAGATATGAATCATTTATCAATTCAATTATTGAATATCCACTTTTTATATTCCTTATAGCTTCCACAATCCCTATATTTATATACTCTAAATAAATAGGATCATCTAAATCCGATATATGCTCACCTTTTCTTATACTTTTAAAAAATTGCACCAAATCCTCATCTATTTCAGCATTACTTTTTGGAATTTCTTCACTTTCTCTTGTTAAAGATATATTATTTTTAAAAATATATGTTGATAAAACAATAATTTCATCATCTGTAAAAGCTTTATTTTTAATTTCTTTATTAAGATCTATAACTTTTTCTTTTTCAATTTTATTTATTAAATTTATCATCTATTTCCTTTCTAAAATCGTTACTTAAATTTTCCTCAAATTCTTTATTTGTATTATCTTTAACTTTCTTTTTGATTTTACCACTTCTAAAAATTACATAAATTAAAACAAAAGTTATAGAAAAAAGAACTCTCATATTTAAATCAATATTTTCAAATCTTATATACAAAAATCCTAATACAGCTAAAACTATAATAATAAAAAAATATATAAGTTCAAATGATAATATTTCTCTTAACCTTTTATTATACTCTTTTGCACTTTGTCTTAATGCCGTATTTAAATCTTCTTGATTATATTGTTTTATAATTTGCTTACATAAATCAATATTTTCAAAATTTCTAATACATTCTTTTAATTTATTAGATATGTACTCAACTTTAAGTGAATCTTCTTTATTTTCTATAATTTTATCAAGTAAATATTTAATTTTTTCTTCCATAATCTTTTCTCCATATGTATATTTCTATTTATTTAAAGTATAACATATATTAAAGTGAAATGGATATTATAATTTACAAACAAAATATAAAATAAAAAAATACTACTATAACCTTTAAAATTACAGCAGTATTTCATCTTATTTTGTAAATACATATTTATTGTCATTACTAAATTCAATTTCTATATTCTTTCTTTTAAAGAAGTCTTTTATTTGATTTATAGTTATCTCATCTTGGCTGTCAAGTTGTATAACTCCTGCACCGCAAGCATCTTTATAATGAATTTTAGTATCCACTTCTTTTTCAAGTTCTAAAAAATCACCTATAGTAAATCTATTTTTCATATTTAGTAAGCACCTCGCATCCATCTTTTGTTATCAAAATATCATCTTCTATTCTTACACCTGCAACTCCAGGCTTATATATTCCTGGTTCTATTGTAAATACCATGCCTTCCTCAAGTATGTCTTTTGTTGAAGAACTTACGTCAGGAAACTCATGTACATCTATACCCAGACCATGTCCTAATCTATGAGTAAAATATTGTCCATATCCTGCTTCAGTTATTATATCTCTTGCAATTTTATCTAAATCACAAAATCTTATACCAGGTTTACAAGCATTTATTGCAGCAGTATTTGCTTTTAATACTGTTTCATAAATTTTATTTGCCTCTTCACTAACTTCTCCAAACTTAAATGTTCTTGTTTCATCTGAAGCATACCCGTTATAATACACACCTAAATCAAATAACGCTAAATCTCCCTTTTGCAATTTTGTTGTTCCGCTTTCTCCATGAGGATTTGCCGCATTTTTACCAAATAAAACTATAGTTTCAAAAGACATTGATTTTACCCCTAATTTTTTCATTTCATATTCTATGATTGATTTAAGTTCTAATTCAGTAATTCCTTCTTTTAAATTTTTTCTTGCTATATCTATTGCTATATCACTTAATCTTGTTGCTTCTCTTAGTTTTAAAACCTCATCTTCTGACTTATATTTTCTCATATTAATTATTAGTTTATCAATATTTTCATAAGTTTTAACATCAAATATTTCTAATATTCTTTCAAGTCTTTCAACTGTTAAATGCGATTTTTCTATACCTATGTTATTTAAATTACCACTTAAAACTTGTAATTTTGCATAACCATCTTCTGTATCAAAATAAGAAGCAATTTGTATATTTTTTGTAACATTTAATTTTGCTGTTTCATACTCAAGTGCTGGAACTAACATACAAAGTTTATCTTCAGTAATTACCAAAGCTAATAATCTTTCATGCGGATTGCAAGAAAAACCTGTTAAATAAAATACATTAGTAGGATTTGTAATTATTACTCCTGTAAGTTTTTCTTCAGATATATATTGTCTGATGCTACTAATTTTATCCATATACACGCACTCCCTTTCATTTTAAATTATTCTAACACATAAAAACTCTAAAATAAAGATAGCATTTTAACAAATGTTCGTGATATAATAATACGATAAAATAAAAACTAGGAGAAGAAATATGCAAAATGTGAAAAAATATTATATTATAGCTTTAACTTTATTATCTATTTTGTCTTTTTCAGCACTGACCACTGGAAATTTTGAAATATCTGGCGGTTTAACTAGTGGTACTGATGAATTTAAACCTATTTTTCATACAACAACAAAAGCTCAATTTAAATTAAATAATTATGGATTTAAGTCAGGTTTGGAAATAAAATCTGGTGGAGTTCTTACAACTACAACAAACGGAACAAGTGGAACAACTGGAAATGGAAACGAAAAAATTGAAAAAGCTGCTTTATTAAGAGAAAGTAATGTTTGGGCTTCATACGAAGCAGAAAACTTAAAATATGTTATACCTACATTCAAACTTAAAGTTGACTTAAGCGGTACAATTTCACTTAGTAATAAGTTAAAATCAGATTATGTAGAAGACTATGTTTTTGAATCTAATTTAAATTACACAGGTCAAGCACTATACAAACCACTATATTTTAACGCTGACTTCCAAACTTTATACACAGGTCTTAGAAGTTATGATGTTGACATTTATGGTAAAGTTTCTACAAATGTTGAATTTAAGCATGACGACGTTACATTTAAAGACTTTATCTCAAATAATGAGGATAAATTAGTAAAAAGCGATGGTAAACAAGACTTTAATTTAGAAATTGGTACTAAATATACTGGATTTTCTAATATAACTATTGAAGGTGCTCTTATAAATAGTATTGAGACAAAATCAGAAACAAATGGCGGAGTTAAATTTAATGCTTATCATCTTAAACCTGAACTTTCAGGAGAATATAGATATGAAATTTATAGCAATTTAATTGTATTCCCAAAAATAAAGGCTGAAGCTGATGTTGAAGTTGATGCCAGCGGTAAAGCTAAATTTTCTGCAACTTTAACTCCATCTATTAGAATTGATTATTTACAAACAGAGCAATTTACTGCATTTGCAGATGTTCAAGTTCCTATATACTACAATAAAAGCAATGCATTTGGAAAAGGTAACATAAATGTAAAAGGAACAGTTGGATTTAGATACGAATGGTAAAAATTGGGTTCTTTAAGAGCCCTTTTTTTATTTTGATGTATTGTTAAAATGTTATAAAAATTATATAATAATTAAATAACTAACATAAAGTTAAAGGAGCTTTCAAGAATGAATAAATTATTACTACTAGACACAAGTGCTATTATATATAAATCACATTTTGCAATGCCAAAATTAAAAACTTCTGATGGTTTTTTCACAGGTGCTATTTTAGGTTTTGTAACACAACTAGAACTTTATATAAAAAAAATTGAACCTACGCATATTGCTGCTGCTTTTGATGTAAAAAGATCAACTCTTAAAAGAACTGAAATATTTCCAGATTACAAGAAAAAAAGAAGTGAAATGCCTATAGAACTTAGAAATCAAATAGAAGTTATTGAAGATATTTTAAAAGCATATAGAATAAATAACTTTTCTGCCGATAGATATGAAGCTGATGACGTTATAGCAAGTCTTTGTGAGTTTGCTAAAAAATATGATATAAAAGTTCATATACTAACAGGTGATAAAGACTTAGAGCAATTGGTTGATGATAGCGAAAATATTACTATACACCTTTTAGGTAAGGATATAGAAATAAAAAATAGAGCAGATGTAAAAAATCATTTAAAAATTTATCCTGAACAAATTCCTGATTTTTTTGGGTTAAAAGGTGATAGTTCCGATGGAATACCTGGTGTATTTGGAATAGGTGATTCAAATGGTATACCTTTAATAGACGAATTTTCTACACTTGAAAATATCTATAATAATTTAGATAAAATAAAAGCATCTGTTAGAGCTAAACTTGAAAAAGATAAAGAAAGTGCTTTTTTATGTAGAGAATTAGCTTATGTAAATAAAAAACTAGACTTTGGTATAGAGCTTGATGATTTAATAATAAAAAATAAAAACGTTTCAACTTTAAAAGAAATATACAATAGATATGAGCTAAAAAAACTTTATTCATCAATTGATGAAGCATCTGAACAACTAGAAATCAGCTATACTGTGATTTCTTTTAGTGAATTAATATCAAAAATGAAAAATGCTAAAAATATTAGTTTTTATGTTGATGAAGATTATATAGGAGCAACCTTTGATAAAAAAACATATTTAGTTAAAATCGAAAATACAAATACTTTATTTAGTACTGAAGTTATTGATTTTAGTAAAATTGAAACAAATGCAAATTTCGTTTTATATGATGCAAAAAAATACATGCATTTAGGATTACCCATAAAAGATAATTTCTTTGATATACTAATTGCTTCATATATATTAAACACAGAAGGAAAACTTGAACTTGACAATATATTTTCAAGTTATTTAAATTTAGATATTCCTATTATAGATAAAAAAGAATTAAAAAAATTAACAGATGATCAAATAAACGAAATACAAAAATTAAAGGCTGCAACAATAGCTTATGGATTATCAAATTTAGAAAACATATTAAAAGAAAAACTTGTTAAAATTGATACAGAGAATACGTATGAAAAAATTGAAAAACCATTAATTAATGTTCTTTATTCAATGGAAAAAAATGGTATTAAAATAGATAAAGACAAATTTAATGATTTTGAAAAAGAATTAATTGAAATAGTTAAAATAAAAGAAAATAAAGTATATGAACTTGCAGAAAAAAAATTTAATATAGATTCTCCAAAACAACTTGGAAATGTTTTATATGAAATGGGAGTACCACTTGTAAAAAAATCGAAAACAGGATTTTCAACAAATGTTGATGTACTAGAAGATCTATCAAACTTAGGATATGAAATAGCAACTGTAATGCTTGAATATAGATTTTATAAAAAGCTGCTATCTACATATATTGAACCTATTCCAAAATTTGCTGATGAAAATTCAAGAGTTCACAGTATATTTAATGGAACAGGTACAGCAACTGGAAGACTTTCTTCAAATAATCCAAATTTACAAAATATTCCTACAAGAACATTAGAAGGTACAAAAATCAGAAACTGTTTTGTTTCAGATAAAGATAATGTACTAGTTTCATTTGACTATTCTCAAATTGAACTTAGAGTTCTTGCACAACTTTCAAAAGATGAGCATTTAATTGACGCTTATAAAAATGATTTGGATTTACATGAACTTACTGCTAGAAAAATATTTGCAAAATTTAATAATGAACCTATTACAAAATTTGAAAGAAACATCGCAAAAACAATTAATTTTAGTGTACTTTACGGTAAAACACCTTATGGTCTGTCAAAAGAACTTAAAATACCTATTGATAGTGCTAAAAGATACATAGATACATATTTTCAAGGTTATCCAAAAGTAGCACCATTTCTTGATAATATAGTTAATGAAGCTTTAAAAAATGGATATGTTAAAACTTTATTCGGAACAAGAAGATACATACATGATATACGTTCAAGTAATAAACTTATTTTCGAACAAGGTAAAAGAATGGCTATTAATACTGTTGTTCAAGGAACAGCTGCAAATATAATAAAAATGGTAATGATCAAATTACATAAATTAGGATATAAATTATTAATACAAGTCCATGATGAACTAATATTTGAACTTCCTAAAAATGAAGCAGAAAGACTTTCTAAAGAAATCAAAAAAATAATGGAAGAAACAATTCATTTTGATTTAGTTAAACTTAAAGTAAATTGCTCAATTGGAGACAACTGGGGTGAACTTAAATGAAAATTTTAAAGGGTTTTAAAAAGGGAATCCCTTTATCTCTTGCATATTTTCCTTTTGCTTTTACTTTAGGATTAATTGCCAAAAATTATGGCATTAGTCCACTAAATATACTTATTATGACTTGTATAGTTTATGCTGGAAGTAGCGAAGTGATTATAATCCGTCTACTTTTTGAAAATGGTGCTACTATCTACCAAACTATTATAGCTGCTGTTATTATAAACATACGTTATGCTTTAATAAATATGTCTATTTTAAAAAAGCAAAATAATGAATCAAGAAACATAAAAATATTAAGTACAATTTTATTAACTGATGAAAGTATTGCATATTTAACAATTAAAAAAATATATAATGTTTATGAAACATTTGGTTTTGGACTTGCAGGTTATATTCTTTTTTGTTCATTTACACTTATCGGAGCATTATTTGGACAAATTATACCCTTAAAATATGCAAGTTCTCTTAACTTTACATTATATGCAATATTTTTAAGTCTTCTTATATCTACATTAATGTTAAATTATAGATATATTATAATAGTCCTTATAACTTTAGGAATAAAGATGGGGCTTACATATTTTATGTTTCCACCTGCGTTAATTACTTTACTTTCAATTATAATGGGAGCAGGAATTTATACAATAATAAAAGTAGGTTTTTCAAATGAATAATTTTAATTTTTATATCATCGTAATATCGGTTGCAATTTTTACAATAATGTTTAAACTTGCACCTTTATTCATTAAAGTACCGGAAAATAATAAATATCTTAATACATTTTTTGATGTTTTGCCTATTTCTATATTAACAATCTTAGCTTTACCTGAAGCTTTTACATCAATTGGAAAAACAAAAATAGATATATTTACAGCTTGCTGTTCTATACTTTGCATTACATTTTTAACATATAAAAAGAAAAATCTAATATTAATAGTTTTTAGTGCTTTATTTATAGCAATTACACTTAAGGAGATATTAATTTATGGAAATTTTTGAAATAAAAAAAGAAGTAAGTCAAATATATGAAAATATAGTTGATTCTTTTAATGTAGAAAATACAGTAAAAGAAATAAAAAAGTTGGAACAAGAGATGTTAAAAGACGGATTTTGGGATAATAAGGACAATGCTGAAGTCATTAAAAATTTAAATGTACATAAATCACATATAAATGATGTTAATAAAATTAAAGAAATTTATGCAAACATTGAAATCCTAATTGAGTTTATAGAATCTGGTGATAATTCTTCAGTAGATGAACTAGAAAATAGTTTCAATGAGTTTACAAGTCTTTGCCAAGAATACAGCAATAAAATTTTGTTAAATGGAAAATATGATATAAATAATGCCATTATGACTATTAATGCAGGAGCTGGTGGAACAGAAGCTTGTGATTGGGTTAATATGTTATTTAGAATGTATGAAAGATGGGCTACAAAAAAAGGATTTAAACTTACAGTCCTTGATATATTAAATGGAGATGAAGCTGGAATAAAAAGTATAACTTTTGATGTTAAAGGCGAATACGCATATGGTTATTTATCTTGCGAAAAAGGAGTGCATCGTTTAGTAAGAATTTCTCCTTTTGATTCAAATGCTAGAAGACATACTTCTTTTGCAGCAGTAAATGTAACACCTGAAATTGAAAACGATATAGATGTAAAACTTGATATGAGTGACATAAATGTAGATACTTATAGAGCTTCTGGAGCTGGAGGGCAACATGTTAATACTACAGACTCTGCTGTAAGACTTACTCATATTCCTACAGGAATCGTTGTTACTTGTCAAAATGAAAGATCTCAAATACAAAATAGAGAAACAGCAATGAAAATTCTAAAATCTAAGTTATTTGAATTAGAAATGAAAAAAAGAGAGCAAGAAATTCAGGATATTAAAGGTGCTGAAAGTAAAATTGAATGGGGTAGTCAAATAAGATCATACGTTATGCAACCATATAAACTTGTTAAAGATCATAGAACAAAATTTGAAGAAGGAAATGTTGATAAAGTAATGAATGGTGAAATTGATGACTTTATTACAGCGTTTTTAAAATTAAAAATGAATTGATAAAAATTTAAAAAGGGCTTTTTTAAGCCCCTTTAAAATATTTCAATTAATCTTCTTTTAATTTTTCTTCTTCATATCTAGCTAATACTTGATCTGTTATTTCTTTTCTAAATTCAGGTTGGATTGGGTGAACTATATCTTTAAATTCATTATTTGCTATCTTTTTAGAAGGCATAGCAATAAATAGTCCGTTTTGCCCTTCAATAATTTTTAATCCGTGTACAACGAAACATTCATCAAAAGTTATATCAACATAAGCTTTTAATTTTAAATCTTCTTCTGCTCCTTTAACAAGTCTTACTCTAATATCTGTAATTTTCATTACTGTACCTCTCTTTTCGTATAATTGTTAATAGATTATACCCTACTTTTCTCAAAAATCAATATTTTATTTAATTTTTTGAAATATATTTTAATTTTACCTTATATAAAATAAAAAAAGTTGTAAACTTTCGCTTACAACTTATATCTATTTATTATTTTGCTTCTACCCATAAAACCGCATCATATGATACTTCAACATCGTCAATTTTGTCATGTTTACTTGCCCCAAGTGCAGCAAATCCCCATTGTCCTTTTTCAGTTAAAACAAATTCAAACATTCCATTTTTATCTGCAAAAATTACATTTTCAGAATTTTCTGTTTTTGCAGTACCTGTAAATTGACCATTTTTTACATTATAGTTTCTATATTCAACTTCAATCTCAGCATTAGGAACTGGATTTCCTTCTCCATCTACAACTTGCCCTCTAAATATTTGACCTTTCCATAATTTTGTTGGATTTATATATGGTAATATTTCAGGCGTTCCTTTTTCACTTTGTTTTTCGTTCCACCCCTCAGATTCTATTTCTCCTCTTTGAAGGTATACTTTTGTCGCTTGTTTGATATATATATTTTCAGATTTTTCATAATAAGGTGCTGGATTAAAAATTAATACATAAGTTCCTGAACCTCTAAGCCCTGTTTTTGAATCTAATGTAAATTTATATGATAATGCTTTATTTCCTGTTTTACCAAAAGTACTTTTTACTAAATATGACTTTGCGTCTATTAATTTTTCACCTTTTTTAACAACAAATGATTCAACTTCAGCTATTTTACCTTCTTTATTTTTTCCTATATCCATTGTATGACCATTTGAAGCTGGATGAGTAAATATAATATCAAAAGGTATACTTTTGCTACTTGTATCAACATTTAATGTTTTTGTATTTATCATTTGAAAATGTGCAAATGATAAACTTGATAAAACTAGTGCTGATATAATTGTAAATGTTTTTTTCATTTTTATTCTCCTAACAATACTTTTTATTATTATATAAAATAGCACTTGTTAGTTATAAAGTCAATATTTTTAGAAAATTTATTTTGAATCAAAAACTAATTCTTCAACATCTTTTGCTATGATTAACTCTTCATTAGTTCCAATTTTTAGCACTTTCACTTTTGATTTTTCTGTTGATAATACTAAATCTTCTGATACTCTTTTCGAATTTTGAGATAAATCCAATTCAATACCTAAAACCTTTAATCTTTTACATACTTCTTCTCTAGTTTCGTGTGAATTTTCACCTATACCTCCTGTAAATACTATTGCATCTAAACCTTCAAGTTGTAAATAATAAGAACCGATATAAGATACTATTCTACTACAAAATATATCAAATGCTAATTTTGCTCTTTCATCTCCATCAAGCATTGCAAAGGTTAAATCTCTATTATCTGATTTACCAAATATCCCAAGCATTCCTGATTTTTTATTAAGTCTTTCCATTGCCTCAGTTTTTGATAAATGCCTTTTTTCCATTAAATAAAGTACAATTGCCGGATCTATATCTCCACTTCTTGTTCCCATAGGTATACCTGAAAGAGGAGTAAATCCCATAGATGTATCAATTGATTTTCCATTTTTAACTGCTGTTATGGATGCTCCATTTCCTAAATGACAAACTATAATTTTACTTTCTTTTTTATCTAGCATTTGTATAGCTCTACCGCTAACATATCTTACCGACGTTCCGTGAAATCCATATTTTCTTATATTTAATTCCTCATAATCTTCATAAGGAAGTGCATATATATATTTTTCAGGGTCTAAAGTATGATGAAATGCGGTATCAAATACAAGCACATTTACTTTATCAGGCATAAGCCTTTGACAAACTCTAACTCCTTTAATATTAGCTGGATTATGCAAAGGTGCTAATTTATTTGCTTTTTCTAGCAATTCCAAAACTTCTTCCGTAACTATCGTAGATTTTGTAAACCATTCTCCCCCGTGAACAACTCTATGTCCTATTGCACCTATTTCATCTAATTTGTTCACTACGCCAATTTCTCTGTCAAGTAAGGATTTTAACACATGTTCCAGTGCATAAGTATGATTTTTAAAATTGTGCGGCTCATTTTTTCTTTTTATGCCTTTTTCCATATTTTCTACTGTAAATGTTGAGTTTTCAACGCCAATTCTTTCGCATAAACCTTTTATTAAGGTTTTAGATGTTGTAGTTTCTATTACTTGAAATTTAATTGATGAACTACCACTATTTAAAACAAATACTTTCATAAATCCTCCTTTTTATTCATCATACATTAATTATACCCTGAAAATTTTGAAAAAAAAGAAGTGCAAAAGAAAAACTCTGCAATCATACAGAGTTTATTTTTTGTTTTGTACTGAAAGTATAGCATCAGTAACACTTTTCATATTTAATTTTATAAATTTCTCAAATGCTCCCTTATAATATGCACCTTGTGTCATATGATTAAGAGTTGCTATATATACTCCCGTATCATTTTTGATTGTTCTTGCATTTTTATGATTTGATAATTCTTCATCAAATAAAATATCTATTTTTTGTGTTTTTATTTTTTCAATTGCTAGTTTTAAATCTGAAGCTGTAGGAGATTGTGTATATGAAGGCTCAACTACCGCTGATACAGTAAGACCAAATTCAGCTAGTAAATAATCATAGCCTGCATGTGAAGTTGCTATTTTTATGCCACTCATTTTTCCTTTAACTCTAGCTAAAGCTTCTTGTTTTATTTTTCTTAACTTGCTATCATATTCTCTTGCATTTTTTTTATAATACGTTGCATTTTTTGGATCTATTTCTCCTAATTTTTGTGCTATATAATCTATTTGTTTTATACTTTGTGTTATCGATATATATGTATGAACATTTGTTACTTTTGTATTTTTTTGACCTGATATATACAGTAAATTTGCAGTTTTATTTGCATTAATTATTTTTATATTAGGTTTTGTTTTTTGTGCTGCACGTATCATAGGATACACATATTCATCATTTCCAATACCATTTATTACGACTATATCAACACTTGCCAATTTTTTTACATCCTTTGGAGTTGCATCATAGCTATGCGTATTAATATTTTCAGGAACAAGTGGTACAACTTCCATTTTATCACCTACAATATTACTGACATATGAGTAATACGGTAACATAGTTACTCCAACTTTCAATTTTGCAAAACTTATACTTCCTATAAATAAAAAAATGTATACTAAAATTCTTCTCAATTTAATCACTTCCCTTGTTGAATTATAGTAACATTTTTATTTATCATTTTCAATTATAAAGCTTTATTTTATTTAGGTTATAAACAACTTTATACTCATTTTAATTTTGTTTTATATTAAGTTTAGCTGTCTTATTTTTTTCAGTTATTCTTTTGTTATAACTTCAATAATTGAACTTATTATTTCACTATTATATTTTCCTATTCTAAAATTATATATTTCTTCTTCTGGATTATCACTTGATTCTATAATTTTTTTAACAGGTTCTGGTCTTTCTGAAATAATAGTTGTTAGTTTAATTCCATCAACTAAAAATACTGTAGGAATTTTGCCTTCAGAAATCATATTAAGCTTATATTCATTTCCTTTTCTAGGTATATATTCAATATTTATACAATTAGGATTACATTTTCTTATTCTTTCAAGAACTGCAACTACTGCTCTGCTATCAGGACAATATGGTTCTGCATAAACCATTAAATTAATTGATTTTGATATTTTTTTTATAGCATCTGTTGTATCATAATCAATTACAATTTTAGGTAATATTTTTTCTTGTTTTTGTGCATAAACATCTTCATTAAATTTTAAATATTCATTGTAATTTGTCATTTAGTTTTCCTCCATTTTTAAATATTTTAATTCCTTCATTATATATACAAATGTTATTAAAGTAGCTATTAAATCTGCTGTAGGAGTCGCATACCATATACCATTTAAACCAAAAATTCTTGATAAAAGAAACAAGCTTGGTATCATAACAAGAATTTGTCTTGATAAACTTATTAATAAACTAAGTCTAGGTTTTCCTATTGCTTGAAAATAAATAGATGATACTATTTGAAAACCTATTATAGGCAACATTAAAGTATAGATATTAAGAGCTCTTGTTGTAATTTTTATTAAATCACGATTTTTATTAAATATTAGAAGCATTCTACTGCCATATAATCTTATAAGCACAAAGCCTATTATACATATTACTGTAGCACCTAAAATTCCCTGTAGTAACGTTGAGGCAACTCTTTTATATTTTCTTGCTCCATAGTTATATCCAAGTATTGGTTGTATTCCTTGATTAATTCCAAAAATAGGCATTAAAAGAAAGGTCATTAATGATTGCACTATTGTCATGGCACTTATTGATATATCTCCCCCATACTTTTTTAAAACAACATTAAGTATTGAATTTACTAAACTAAATCCAATTTGAATAGCAAATGCCGAACTTCCAAGTAAAATTATTTTCTTTGCTTTTTCATAATCAAACCTTATATATTTTGTCAATATCTTTAATTTACTATATTTTGATACAAAATAATATAAAGCCAAAACAAATGAAATATATTGAGATATTATAGTAGCAATAGCTGCACCTTTAACTCCTAAATGAAAATAAAAAATCAATATTGGATCTAATACTATATTAACAATTGCACCGCTTAAAACAGTAAACATTGCCATTTTAGGATTTCCGTCTGCTCTTATTACTGCATTTAAAATATTAAACATTATTAAAGCAAAAATTCCAAAATTAATAATTGAAAAATAATCTTTTGCATATATAAAAGTATAACCACTTGCACCTATTATATATAGTAATTTATCTAAAAATAAATAATTAAATATAGTTATTAAAATTGATACAACAATACCTAAAAAAATTGCTGTTCCTAGATATTTTTCAGCTTTTTTTACTTTTTTATCTCCTAAATTAAGAGATATACAAGCACTTGAACCTATCCCAAAAAGCAGTGCAAATGAAAATGATATTATTACTAATGGAAAAACTATCCCAAGTCCTGCTATTGCAAGGTGTCCTATCTCTTTTATACGACCTATATATATTCTATCAACAACGTTATATAACGCATTTACAAACATTCCCAGAATAGCCGGAAATGAAAATTTTATTATTAAACTTGTTATATTTTCTGTACCCATAAAATCATGTTTATTTTCCATATTTCTCCTTACAATTAATTACGTGATCATCTATTATACCTATTGATTGTAAAAATGAATAAACAGTTGTTGAACCAACAAATTTAAATCCTCTTTTTTTTAAATCCTTACTTATTTCATCGGATAAATCATTTTTACTTTGAATTTGTTTTTCATCTTTTGGATAATTTACACATATTTTATTGTTTACAAATTTCCATATGTATGAACTAAAAGAGCCAAATTCTTCCCTAATTTTTATATATGATTTTGCATTCGAAATAGCCGATCTTATTTTAAGCTTATTTCTAATTATTTGTTCATTTAATAAAAGTTCTTCTATTTTATATTCATCATACTTTGCAATTTTTTCATAATCAAAACTTGAAAATGCATTTCTTATACTTTCTCTTTTATTTAAAACAATAAGCCAACTAAGCCCTGCCTGAAAAGTTTCAAGTATAAGCATTTCAAATATGTATAAATCATCATAAGAAGGTTTACACCATTCATTATCATGGTAGTTAATTTCAATGTCTTTTTTAGCCCATTTACATCTATACATAATTAATTCTCCTAATAAAGTTATATTCATTATATCATTTTATAAAATAATAGACCATTAAATTTCCATATGGAGTTTTTTAACTTTAGAAATAAATATAATAAATTAAACAAAATATTATGTTGACAATATATATATATATATATAATTTATGTAATATTTTTTTAGGAGTGAGTTATATATGTTTAGAATTAAAACAATCATGAGTTATTTCTCTATTTTTTTATTTTCTTTTTTGTTTATAAGTTGTGAACATGAAGCTGATGATAAAAAAGAAAGTACACAAAATTACATTACAGAAAGAAGAAAAGAGAAAATATACTATTCATATTCAGTTAGTGAACTAATCAAAGATTTAAAAAAGAACGCTTTAAAAGCAAGTAAAAAATACAAAAATAAAGATTTGGAAATCACAGGAGTAATTACAGTTATTGATAGTGACGGACAATATATCTCTTTAAGTCCAAATAATAATATATATAATTTGAATTTTGTACAGTGTTATTTATCAGATGAGACGCAACGAAATAAAATAGCTAATATGGAAATTGGAGAAAAAATAACATTACAAGGCACAGTTAAAGATGTAGGAGAAGTTTTAGGATATAGCTTTATTATAGATAATATAATAGAAAGGTAAATAATATTTAATATAAATATTTTTATTTTTTATGTTAGGAGGTGTCTCTTTGGATAATAAGTCATACTTTGATGGTCCGGTTTTGGAAAATTTTGCATATCAGTTACTTATAGTACTTGTTACTATTTTTACTTTTTCTTTAGGAACAGCTTTTATTTTATGTGCATATTATAAATGGATTGTCGAACATACTGTAATAGATGGTGAAAGATATACATTTGAAGGTAAAGGAATTGATCTTTTGGTTAAACTAATCGTATGGGGAATTTTAACCCTTATTACACTTGGAATATATAGTTTATGGGCAAATGTTAAATTAAAACAATGGATCGCAAAAAATACACACAAAAAAATAGGGTAAAGTTTTAAACAGAGTTAATTAAAAATACCTCTGTTTTTTTTTATTATTTGCTTTAAATAAAATATAATTTGTTGCACAAAAAAATACAACGAAAAATTTTTCGTTGCATTTCTCGTTGCAAAGTGCAACGATAATTTTTATTTCAACAAATCATAAAGCTGTGATATAATATTATATAATATTAAAATGGAGTGATAAAATGTTTCGAGCGGTAATAACAGATCTTGACGGTACTTTACTTAATAAAGATCATTTACTTACAGAATTTACAAAAGATACTATTGACAAATTACTTGATAAAGGAATTAAAGTTTTCGTTGCAACAGGAAGAATACAAAAAGGAGCAAGAGCAATTGCAGATCAATTTAAACATAAACTGCCTTTGATTACAACAAATGGTTCAAGAGTTATTGATGAAAACAATAATGAATTACTTTCTATATTTTTAAAAGATGAGATAAGCAAATATTTAGTTGATTTTGATTATAAAAAATATGGCTCGGAAATATTTATAAATGGTTATTCAGGTACAAATTGGTTTGTTGTTGATGACCTATACAAAAATTTTTATTTAACAAAAAGACTTGATAAAAAGTACAGACCAACTCAAATTGAAATTGAAGAATTCAAAAAATATAAATACAATAAAATATATTTCATAGGAGAATATGAACATTTGCTTAAAATTCGTGAAGTTTTAAGAAAAGATATAGGAGAATATGCAAATATTGCATTTGTAAGTAAAAACTCACTTGAAATATATGATAAAAATGCAACAAAAGGTAATGCAGCTAAATTTCTTTTAGAAAAATATGGTATAAGCCTTGATGAAGCAATTTCTTTTGGTGATGGATTAAATGATATTGAAATGCTAACAATGACAAAAAAAGGGTATATTATGGGTAATGCTCTAACTGAATTAAAAGAAATGTTACCTAACCATGAAATAATAGAAGATAGTGACACAGATGCTGTTGCAAGAAAAATAATTGAGGTGTTTAATTTATGAAAATAGCTTTAGTTGTTGATGACAGTTCATATTTTAGACAAAATATAAAAAACATATTAGAAGAATATAACTTTAACGTTATAGAAGCAAAAGATGGTATACAGGCTGTTGAACTTTACAAAAAGTATAAACCCGATATAACTACCATGGATATTAATATGCCAAGACTTGATGGTTTTGGAGCAATATCTCAAATATTAGATTATGATAAACAAGCAAAAATACTTATATGTAGTTCAATGATGTTTTTAGATATTTATATAGCTGAAGGTCTTGAAGCAGGAGCAAAAGCTTGTATATGTAAACCATTTACAAAAAATGAATTTATCAGTGCAATAAGCGATATACTAGTAGGAGATAAATAAAATGGAGTTTTATAAAGAATTAATGTACATATTAATATTTTCATTTTTAGGAGAAGGGCTTTCTCCATTTATTCCATTACCTATACCAGGTAGTGTAATTGGAATGTTTTTATTATTTATAGCATTAGAAACAAAAATAGTTAATTTAAAAAAAATAGAAAATGTTGGAAGTTTTTTAATTGCAAATCTAGGTATTCTATTTGTTCCAGCAGGTGTTGGAATAATGACAAAATTTGGATTAATAAAAGAAATTTGGATTTCTTTTTTCGTATTAACAATAGTTACTACAATAATTTCACTAATAATTATAGCGAAAACAGTAGAAATTATAAAAAAATATTTTGAAAAAGGAAAGGATAACAAAGATGTTAAATAATTTATTTGGACATTTATTTGATATGTACTTATTTGGAATTTTACTTACAATAATTGTTTTTGCTATTTGCAGTAAAATTTGTGCTAAAATAAAATTTCCTCTATTTAATCCAATACTTTTATCTATTATATTCATAATTATAATATTAAAAATTGCTAATATCTCATATGAAAAATACTATATTGGCGGTTCAATATTAAATGCTCTAATTGTTCCGGCAACAGTTTCTCTTGCAATACCTTTACATAAAAACTTTCACTTACTAAAAAAACATTATATTTCAATAATTTCAGGTATATTAATAGGAAATGTAATAAATTGTATAATAATTGCAGTTGTTGCTAAGCTGTTAAAATATAAGCCAGAAATAGTTTTTTCTATGCTTCCAAAATCAGTAACAACAGCAATTGCTGTTGGAGTTTCTGAAAACTTAGGAGGTATAGCATCAATAACCGTAGTTGTCGTAATGGTTACAGGTATTACAGGAGCTGTTGTAGGTCCATTCATATTTGAAAAATTAAATATTAAAGATCATATAGCCATGGGAATTGGATTAGGTTCAGCTTCTCACGCAGTAGGAACAAGTAAAGCTATTGAAATGAATACGGTATCAGGTGCTATGGCAGGTCTTGCAGTTGGAATAACAGGTATTTTCATTATTTTTATAATCCCTTTTGTCATTAGGTTTATATAATGAAAAAAGTCATAGTTGGAATGAGTGGAGGTATTGACAGTTCAGTTGCTGCATTGTTGCTTAAAAATGAAGGATATGAGGTTGTTGGAGTTAGTTTAAAACATCTTTCAGATGATGTTATAAACAGCAAAAATAAAACCTGCTGTTCTTTAGATGATATTAATGATGCAAGAATAGTTTGCTTTTCACTTGGAGTACCACATTATGTTATTAACGTTGAAAAAGAATTTACAAAAGAGGTCATAACGGAATTTTTAAAAGAATATAAAAAAGGCTATACTCCTAATCCATGTGTAATATGTAATGAAAAAGTAAAAATTAGTGCTTTAATAAATCTTGCTAAAAAATTAAATTTTGATTATATTGCAACAGGACATTATGCAGTAAAAAGCGAAGATGGCTTTATGTTTTTTTCAGAAAGCATAAAAGACCAAACATATATGTTATACAGAATTTCAAAAAAAGATCTTGATATGATATTATTTCCACTTGGAAATATTAATAAATTAATAGTTAGACAAATAGCAAAAGAAAATAATATAGTAACACATGATAAAAAAGATAGCCAAGGAATTTGCTTTGCACCAGATGGATATGAAAAATATTTAAGTACACACCTTGATTTAAAAGAAGGAAATTTTATAGATAGTACTGGTAAAATTATAGGGAAACACAAAGGATACGCACTATATACTTTAGGGCAAAGACGACATCTTGGAATTAAAAGTCCGCACCCTTTATTTATAACAAACATTGACAACAAAACAAATACAATAACAGTTGGTTCATTTGAAAATTTATTAATTGATACCATAGAAATATTTAACTACATTTTTCATAAGAAATTGGAAGACTTTTTAGAAAAAGAATTAATTGCAAGACCCAGATTTTCTTCAAGAGGACTAAGCGGTAAACTATTTATAACTGATAATAAACTATTTTTTAAATATAACGAAAAAAATGCACAAAATGCAAAAGGGCAACATATAGTTTTTTATTTTAACAATGAATTAATTGGAGGAGGAGAAATAAAATGAAAAAAATTATAAACACATTAAAATCTTTTATATTTTTTAATATTAAGATTTTCTATTCGATTTCAATAGGATTTATTTTCTTTTTGTTTTTAGTTTTTTTAATAATTGCAGGTATAAAAAATATATTTTCACCAGACATAACTGTAAACAAAAATTACACACACTTAATATTTAATTTAAAAAATGTAAATGAAGATAAATTTAATAATCAATTTTCATTTGATCAAAAAGATTCTTCGTTTATACAAGTTATAAATGAATTAGAAAAAATAAGACTTAATGATAATGTTAAAGATATAATACTTCAACTTGATGAAATAGATGCAAATGCATCTCAAATTGAAGAATTAATTTCTGTTTTTAAAGATTTAAAAAAATCAAATAAAAAAATATATGCTTACGGTATAGATATAAATGCAAAGGCATATAAATTAGCAAGCATAGCAGATAAAATAATTATGCCTAACACATATAGTGCTTCACTTGATATAACAGGCTATTATGCAAATACTCTTTATTACAAAAACTTACTTGATAAATTCGGAGTTAAAGTTGAGTCAATACATGTTGGTTCTCATAAATCTGCCGGAGAAAATCTTTATTTAAACAAAATGTCAAAAGAACATAGAAGTGATGTTACCAGAATTTATGAAAACAGACTAATCGAATTTGCAAATACTATAGCTGAAAATAGAAAACTAAACAGATTTATATTAAGACAAAATATTTTAGATGGTAAATATGCAAATATTAATCCGTTTAAAGCTCGTGATTTATCTTTAATTGATGATATAAAAAACTGGGATAATTTTCTTGTTGATAATGGTATAAAAAAAGATAAAACAGAATATTTTAGTAATATACTTGCACAAGAAAACTCAAAATCACAATCTACTAATAAAAATACTATAGCCGTTATTCCTCTTGAAGGGATAATAACACCTACTAACAGCAGAATTAATACTTTCTATATTTCAGAACAAATTGTTAAAGAAAAATTAGATGAGGCAAAAAAATTACCTAATCTTAAGGGAGTTATACTTCGTATAAATTCTCCAGGAGGTTCAGCTCTTGAATCTGAATTAATTTATCAACAACTAAAAAAATTCAAACAAACACTTAAAATTCCTATTTATATATCAATGGGAGATACTGCTGCTTCAGGAGGTTACTATATTTCAAGTGTAGGAGATAAAATTTTTGCAGATAAAGCAACAATAACAGGTTCTATAGGAGTTGTTAGTATAATTCCTAAATTTGCAAATACATTAAACAAATTAAAAATTTCTTCTCAGGTTGTATCAAATGGAAAATTTGCAGGAATATTTGATCCATATTACACACTTACAAAAGAAGATAAAGAACATATATATAACACATCATTAAATGTTTACGAAGAATTTAAAATGCGTGTTAAAGAAGGAAGAAAACTTAAAGAAGAGCAATTAGAACCTATAGCAGGTGGTAGAATATGGCTAGGTAATGAAGCAATCAATATTGGCTTAGTTGATAATATTGGTGGTATAAAAGATACTATAAATGCAATAACTAAAGATTATGGTATAAGAAATTATTCTGTTACAGAAATCAATTCTTCAATGGACATACAAAAATTATTTGATCAAACTAAAAAATATGTATTTAGTCAAAATCCATTAAATTTAGGAAAAGAATATTTTGATCTACTATTCTTTAACGATAATGCAATGAAACCACTTTATTTTGTATTTGGTATTGAAAATCCTAAATATTAAATTTAAAAATAGCTCCCAAAATGAGCTATTTTGTTTTTCAACTTATTTTAGTTTATTTCATTAAAAATATGGACAATAAACAAAAATAAGTGTATAATAATTTTGAGGTGATGATATGTTAAAATATTCTAATTTAACTGCGTTAATAGATTCAAATTCAAACAAAATAACATATGCTACGCTTATTAAACACATAAATTCATTTTCTGATAAATATTTAAGCGACGTAAAAAAAGGAGATTTTGTTTTAATTTGTTCTGAAAACAGAGTTGAATGGATATATTCTTTATATGCCATATGGAATAGAGGAGCTATCGCTGTTCCTGTGGATTATTTAAGCACAAAAGATGAAATAGACTTTTTTATGAATGACTTAAAAACAGATAAAATAATAGTTTCAAATAAAACAAAAAATAATGTTGAAAATTATACAGTAAATATAGATGAAATAAAATTAGATGAAAGTAGTCAAGAAACAAAAACAAATACTCCAAATGGAGATGATTTAGCAATAATAATGTATACTTCAGGAACAACAGGAAATCCAAAAGGAGTTATGCTTACTGCAAATAATTTACTAGGTGAAATTGATTCTATAATAGATTTAAAAGTTGTTCCAAACAGTCCAAAAACTATAGCTGTTTTACCGTTTCATCACATACTTCCTCTTATGACAACTATGATATTTTTCTTAAATAATCAAGTTGAAGGTACAGTTATACTTGTTGATAAATTAACCGGTGATGATATATTAAAAGCTTGCAAACATGGAATTGATATATTAGTTTTAGTTCCAAGAGTTTACGAATTATTCTATAATTCAATAAAAAATAAAATTTTTGGAAATATAATAACAAAGACTTTATTCAATATAGTTAAATTAATAGGTTCTAAAAAGTTAGCAAAACTAGTTTTCAAAAAAGTACACAATACTTTAGGTAATGTAAAAACCTTAGCATGCGGTGGAGCAAAAGCTGATGTTAAAATGATGGATTTTTTTACAACTTTAGGATTTATGTTTTTTGAAGGATATGGTCTTACAGAAACAACAGCACTTTTTGCAGCATCTATAAATGATCACTGTAAACATGGAACTGTTGGTAAAGGAATAAAAAATACAAGCATTACAATTAGAGATAATGAATTATTAGTAAAAGGACCTATGGTTACAAAAGGATATTATAACAATCCTGAAAAAACAAAAGAAGCTTTTACTGAAGATGGTTGGTTTAAAACTGGTGATTTAGTAGAACTTGATGAAAATGGGTATATAAAAATTGTAGGGCGTGCTAATGCAATGATAGTTTTATCAAATGGTAAAAATATTGACCCTGAAGATATAGAACAAAAAATAATGAGAATTAATGACGGTACAATTAAAGAAATCGCTGTTTTAGCTTATAACAACAAACTTTGTGCTGTTGCTGTAAGTGATAAATCTCTACCATACATAAAAAAAATTATTGAAAAATATAACAACGAATGTAAACCTCATCTAAGAATTTTAGATGTTAAGACACAAACAACCGAACTTCCAAGAACACGTATAGGTAAGTTAAGAAGATTTGTTTTAAAAGATATTTATAGTAAAGATAATTCTGATATAGAAATTAAAGAAAATATTTCATATTTTAAAGAATACGATGAAATAAATAAATATATTTATGAAGCAAAAGGATTTTATGTTAAACCTAATTTCAGTTTAGAACTTGATTACGGTTTAGATTCTCTTGATTTGATAGAACTTAAAACTTTTATTGAAAAAAGCTTTGGAGTTAAGTCAAAAGGTAATACCCTTGAAGAAATTGCAACATACGTAAAAGATAATTCAAAAGGGTATAATAAAACAAATACATCAATAGAAAATACTATTAAAAACGCACCAGTAAAAGAATATATAAGCGGTTTTTTAGTTCCTATTGCTAAATTTATTTCATATATACTTTGTAAAATTTATTTCAGATTAAAAATAAAAAATAAAGTAGATGAAAAAGGCGTAAAAATATATATAGCAAATCATGAAAGTTTTATTGATGCATTTGCACTTATGAATATGGTTGAAAATAACACGTATTTTTTAGGAATAGACTGGTATTTCAATAATAAATTTCTTCGTTGGGTTGCTAAAAACTCAAATATTGTCTTACTAAATATAGATGAAAACATGAATGGAACTATTGAAACTTTAGCTTCTATACTAAAATCAGGTAAAAATGTATTTATTTTCCCTGAAGGAGAAAGAACAAGAAATGGAAATTTAGGAGAGTTCAAAAAAACATATGCAATGCTTTCTAAAAATCTTAATGTTCCTATTTCTTGTTTAAAAATTTCAGGAGCATATGAGGCTATGCCTTTTGGTTCTAAATTTATTAAACCAGTTAAAGTAACAACACAATATCTTGGAACAGTACATCCTGATTCATTAACTGTTGATGAAATTGTCACAAAAACCAAAAATTTATATTATTAAAGGTGTTTTTTGCACCTTTTTTTTATTAAAATAAGAGCAATTCATACTTTCGTATTATTGCTCTATATAAATCTATTTTAGGGATTAGCTTATTTAACAGTTATTTCTACTCTTCTATTTGAAGATAAATTACTATTTACTTTATTATTAAATCCATAACTTGATACTTTTCTTATGTTTTGTGGATTCTTTAAACCTAAGCTTATCAATAAATCTGATACCTTATTTGCTCTCTTTAATCCTAACTCAAGATTATATCTCTCACTTGCAGTTGTATCTGTATGTCCTGTTATATCTATTATCCTATCTGTATATCTTTCATTTATTTCTTTTACTATTGCTTTTAATTTCTCTATTTGTATTTTTGTTGGCATATATTTGTTATTTATAAATTGATCTATTATGTATAATTTTTCTTTAAAGTTTGATACACTTTGACCTATCTTATTTTCAAGAGCTGTTATTCTATCTTTCATCGCTTCATTCTCTTTTTCAAGCCTTGCAATTTTTTCTGCTAATTTATTATCATAAACATATGCTTTATTGTTATTTACAACTAATGCTTTTTTAGTATTATCTACAAAGTTAATATTAAATCCCGCTGATACTCCAAATGTTTTTTGTGTATCTACTCCTGCACTTAGTTTATATATAAAGGTATTTGATGGCTCAGTTCCACTTATTCCAAGAGCAAATCCACCTTGTTTATTGTAATAGGCTGCTCCTGCACCTATTGAAAATAACTTATTATCTCCTACTTGTGGGATATTTGCCATTGCCATCGTTGTTGCTATTCCACCTGTTATTTTCTTTATTTCTCTAGCATTTTTTTCTATTTTTACATTTAAAGTATCCTGAACTTGTTGTAATTGATCTTCTGTTGCAGCTTGTCCTGTAGTTGCTGTTCCATTCCATGTTATATTGGTTAATTTATTTATTACTCCTTTATTTCCATCAAGTTCTATTTTTCCAAATTTTCCTTTTCCTTCTTTTCCATTTAATATTATTTTTTTATTATCTTCTGTTCCCAATGTTATTACTTCATTTAACTTAAATTTAACTTCTCCTGACCCTGAATTCACTTCTGTTGTAATATTTCCATCTCCTGATAATTTCATTGTTTCTGTTTTTAATTTAAGTTCTTTTTTACCTTTATCTCCTTCATACTTTAAAGTAATATTATCTATTTTATCTTTTAAAGCTTGCGTTATCGCATATAACTGAGAACCATTTATTGCATCAGTACTTTTTTCAGCTATTAATCCTGCTGCTACATTTTGTAGTCTTCTTTCATTTCCTACTGAACCTATCGTTACTATTCCGATAGCTTTTCCACCTGTAAAATTTATAGGCGAACTAAATAATGTTAAATCTTTACTATAGTCCTCTAATGCTTTTGAATGTGTACTGTCTGCTTCACTACTTTTATTTCCTAAGTAAACAGAATTTTCTTTAGTTGCTGTTATATCATTTCCAAGAACAAATGTGTTTTTATTTTTTACTTTATTCTTATTTCCTATTGCTACTGAATTTTCTTTTTCAATGTCAGTATCATTTCCTAAAATAAAACTATTTTTAGCACTTTTTGATATTCCATTTCTATTTCCAAAGGCATATGAATTAGATCCTTCAATCATTTTTTTATAATCCCAATCTTTTTTACCTTCTTTAAATGAACCGTCTCCTAAACCAAATGCTCCAGATTGTTCTCCAGTTACTTTATATTTATTCCCAAATATACTAGTTCTCTCACCCTCTGCTTTATTACCATATCCAAAAACTTGACTGTGTAATCCTGTACTCTCATTTCTATATCCATATGCACTACTTCTATCACCTGTTGCCTTATTTTTCTCACCAACAGCTGAACTCATTTTTCCTTTTGTAATGTTTTTATATCCCATAGCTGAAGATTTTTCGCCCTCTGCTTTATTTTTTAGTCCCACTGCTACAGCTTTTCTCTTTTTAGCTTCATTTCCAAATCCTAATGCTACTGTTTTTTCTCCATTAGTAACATTTTCTTCTCCTAAAGCTGTTGCCTTTGTTCCACTAACAGTATTTTTTGTTAATGGTTTTTGAACTAAAGTCGCCCCTATCTGAGCGGTGGTTAATTCAGCACTCACTATAATTGGTGTAATTATCTGAGCGGTGGTTAATTCAGCACTCACTATAATTGGTGTAATTAAAGGTAAAATCCCTAAAACTAAACCAAAAATTTTTTTATTTTTTCCCATAAGCATATATACTCCTTTTTACAAATTAAGCCATTATAGCACCCCCCCCCCCGCAAAAAGTCAATAAAAATCTACCCTTTTAGGTATTTTGTATCATTCATATTTTTCATGTAGTACAAAAAAAGGATAGTTTTTTTCAAATTAATATTACTATCCTATTTACTTTTTTTATTTTATACTCAAAATTAAACCGCCAAACTCCGTTACATCTAAAGTATACGTCAAACCATTTGTGTATGCTATACTTGATGATAAATTATCCTTATCAAGTTTTGAAGATGACATTGCAAAAATTCTTTTTGCTTCTTCATCACTAATTAATTTATCTGATACTTCAATTAATGTCACTAATATTTTTTCGGCAATTTTCATTTTTTCTTCATTTATTACGCCTATATTTGCATAAAGTTCAATTACACTTATTCCTTCATATGCAATCATATATGAACTGTTTTCTATTTCAGGAGTAATAATCTTAAAATATGTCTTATTTTGTGCTTTAACAAAATTAAAATTGAATAATTCAACTTTATTTTTTTGTGCTATATCTTTAAATTTATCAACAAGATTTTCTAATAATTCATTTTTAAAAATTGTTTTAGTTGTTTTATTTACTACCTGTATATTTTTTCTAGTATTATTTAAAATATTTATTTCATAAATAATATACCTTATTAATGTTATTAAAACTATTATAAACAGTATCTGAATAATTCTTTTTTTAGTCATATAATCTCCCACAATAAGTTCTATGCTTAATTATATCATACATTTTTAATATATCAAAAAAAGTCCGTAAACGCTAAATTTACGGGCAATCTATTTATTAATTTTATTTTTCTATTTTTGTATATGGTAATAATGCTATTTGTCTAGCTCTTTTTATTGCTTTAGCTATTTTTCTTTGAATTTTTGCATCAAGACCTGTTACTCTTGCTGGAGATATTTTCCCTTTATCATTCATAAAGTTTTTTAATAAATCCACATTTTTATAATCTATATCAGTTATTTTAAATTTTACTTTTGGTCTTCTTTTTCTCTTTTTAAATTCAGCAACTGGTTTCATCTGTTACACCTCCTATTTAAAATGGAAATTCGTCATCATCTAATGAGTCATCTTCCATATTATCTTCTTGAGGAATATCCATACTTGTAGACTTGTTACCATATGATACACTTTGAGCATTTTGTTGACTTTCAACAAATGATATTTTGTCTATTAATACATCTGTTGTAAATCTTTTTTCTCCATTAACTTCATATGACCCTGTATTTAGTCTTCCTTGTATTAAAACTCTTTGTCCTTTAGTAAAATAATTTGCTAAAAATTCAGCCTTTTTATCCCAAGCGACACAATTTATGAAATCTGCTCCTTCAGAAGCATATTCTTTTTTTACAGCTAATGTAAATCTACAATAAGTCTTTCCTGTTGAAGTTTGTTTTAATTCAACATCTTTTGTTAATCTTCCTAACAATGATACATAATTCATCTAAATTCACCTCTTCTTAAACTTTAGGCTTACTTTTCATCTCTTACAATCATGTATTTTAAAATTGATTCAGTTATATTTAACTTAGTTTCAATTTCACCAAGTTTTGTACCATCCATAACAAATTTAGTTAAAACATAATATCCATTTTCTTTTTTCTTTATTGGATATGCAAGTTTTCTATCACCCATTATTTCAGTTGTGATTTCTTCAGCTCCTGAATGTGCTAAAACTTGTTCTACTTTTTCAACTACTGCTTTTTTTTCATCTTCTGTTATTTGTGTTGAAAGAATAAACATAATTTCATACTTTGTCATCTTCTCTTTTCTCCTTTCCTTATGGTTTATAGCCCTAAATCCAAGTTTAGAGCAAGGTATATTAATAGTATCACATTAAAGGTACAATTTCAAGAAAATTATTTAATTAGAAAAACTGATAAATTTTTCTACATCATCTTTTGATACTATTTGTGTTGGCAATTCCAATACTTTAAATTTTATAGTATGATTAAAATATTTAACCACTACTTCATCGCCTTTTTTTACTACGTATGCTGGCTTTTTAATACTTGAATTAACTTCTACATTCCCAGCATCACAAAGTTCCTGTGCTATACTTCTTCGTTTTATAACACGAATTAACTTTAAAAACTTATCTAATCTCATTTTTTACTCCAACTATTATATGTATTTATTGTTCTACTTACAGCTAATATATACGAATTTATTTTAGTCTTTTTTAAAGTTTCGTTTACAGCTATTAAAAATTCTAAAGATTTTAAATCTTTTCTTTTTTCTTTTCTTAATTTTATAATTGCAGCTGTTGTTTGTTTTTCAATATTTTCTACAGTATCTATCAAAGAATATTCTTCTTTAAATGCTTTTAAAATTTTCTTTTCATTTGCTGTGTAAACTACTTCTTCTATGTTTACAACTTTATCATTAAGTTGTTGTTCTATTTTTTCTGGTTGTTGTGTTTTAACTTCTTGCACTTGTTTAATTTCTTTTTTTTCAGGTTCATTTTTCTTGTTTTGGCTCTCTTGAACCTTTCTTAATCTTTTAGGCACTTTTCCTTCATATGGATCATATGTTGAAAACATAGAATTGAAGCTTGAACAAGAATTTAATACTATAATACCAAATATCATTAAATACATTTTTTTATTCATTACAAAACCTCCTATTTAAGAAAGCAATTCAATAAACTTATCTTTGTTAAATGTTACCACATTTGAGTTTAAAAGTGAAATTTTTTCAACGTATTGCACTTTTACTTCGTTATTATTTTGTTCGTATATTGTTGAAATAAAATTAAGACTTGCATAAATTTTTGCTTTTAGATATATAAAATAATTTTTAGCTGTTTGAGGTAATTTCCCAAATCTATCTTCCAATTCATCTTCAATTTCTTTTATCTCATCAATATCTTGTGCCTCACTTAATCTTTTATATATTATTATTCTTTGTTCATCACTTATATAGTCATCAGGAATATATTTTTTTCCTTTTAATACAACCTCTACATTTTCTAATTTATCTTTTAGATTTCCTTTTTGTTTTCTAATTTCTTCATTTAATAATTTTAAATATAAATCATAACCAAAAGTTTCAATAGCTCCATGTTGTTTTTCACCTAAAATTTCTCCCGCTCCTCTTATTTGCATATCTTCTATTGATAATTTATAACCTGCCTGACTCATATTTTCTATTTCTTTTATACTTTCTTGTTTTAAACTTCCTTTTTTACTTATGTTTTCATCTCTCAATAAATAGCAATACGCTTGCCTTTTTGCTCTTCCCACTCTTCCACGAAGTTGATAAATTTGAGAAAGTCCAAGTTTATGAAAGTTTTCAATTATTATTGTATTTGCATTTGGAATATCTATTCCATTTTCAATTATAGTAGAGCATAAAAGAATCTGAAATTTATCATTTTCAAAATTTTGTATTTTTTCTTTTATCTCTTTTGCAGGTAATTGACCATGTATATAGTCAACATTAATAAATTTTGGTAATATTTTTCTTAAGTCTTCTGCTTTTTTCTCCATATTTTTTACATCATTTGATACGTAAAAAACCTGTCCATCTCTGCTTATTTCTTTTAAAATTATTTTTTGTAATTCTTTTTCACATATATTATGTTTTATTTCTGTTTTAACAGGTAATCTAAAAGATGGTGGAGTTGAAATAATTGATATATCCCTTATTCCTAAAAGAGCTAAATTTAAAGTTCTTGGTATTGGTGTGGCAGTTAAAGTAAGTATATCTATATTATTCCTTTTACTTTTTATTTTTTCTTTAGCTTTAACTCCAAATTTTTGTTCTTCATCAACAATCAATAAACCAAAATTACTAAAATCAAATTCATTCCCGAGTATTTTATGTGTACCTATAACCAAATCTATTTTTTTATTTTTTAACTTTTCCATTTTTTCTTTAGAATTTGAAATTCTTGAAAAAACTTCTATATTTACAGGAAATCCTTCAAATCTTTTCTTAAATCTCTCATAATGTTGATTTGCAAGTATGGTCGTAGGAGCTAAAAGAGCTACTTGATAACCACTTTCAATTGCTTTAAATGCAGCTCTCATTGCAACTTCAGTTTTACCATACCCAACATCTCCGCAAATTATTCTATCCATAACTTTACCACTTTGCATGTCTTTTTTCACATCAAAAATTGCCTGTTTTTGGTCCGTTGTTTCCTCAAATTCAAATCCTTCTTCAAATTCTTGCTGCCATATACTATCAGTTATAAACTTAATACCAATATTTTGTTCTCTTTTAGCTTGTATTTCTATAAGTTCTCTAGCTATTTTTTCAATATCAGATTTAAGCCTTTTTTCTTTTCTTTTAAATCCACGCCTTCCAAGTCTATATAGTAATGGAGCTTCCGCTTTTGATCCTATATATTTTTCAAGTCTATTTAAAGAGTCAATTGGTATGTATAATTTGTCCTCATCTGCATATCTTACACTTAACCATTCTTTATCATTTAAAACTTCAAGCCCCTCATATATTCCTATACCATATTGAACATGTATTACATAATCGCCCTTTTGTATTTGTGATATGTTTTTATAATTTATTCCTTTTTTTGATAAATTATCTTTGTATATACTTATTTCATTTTGATAATTTTTACCCTCTGTTTTTATTACAGTAATATGCTGTGATTTATTTAAGATTTCTTCAAATCTTTCTATTAGAATTTTTTCATTTTCTTCATCTAAATATATTAAATTTTCTAAATTATATTGAAGTATTTCCTTATTTTCTAAAATAATATCTACTTTGTGATATAAATCAGATAATTTAGTTAACATAACTTCTTCACCGTATAAATTATTTGAATATATCCTAACTTTTTCTGCATTTTCATAAGATTTTTGAGTTTGTATATCAAAGAATTTAATTTTTTCAATTTCTATATCAAAAAAACTAAGTCTTACGGGTGTATCATTATTAGGAGCAAAAATATCAAAAATATCTCCTCTTCTTGAATACTCTCCCTCTTGTTCAACTAAATAATTTTTTCTATATCCAAAACTTATTAATTTTTGTTCCAATTCTAAAAGCTTTATATTTTGCATTAATTCCAAATCAAAATATTCTACTTTTTCAAAAAAAATTGACATTGCCAAAACAAAGTCAATTATTATTATGCTTTTTTCTTTTTTTGACAAAACATCAATTAGTTTTATATTTACATCTAATAATTCTTTTTTATCTTGTGTGTTTGTTTTAAAAAAATATACATTTAAGTTTTCTTCTAGCAATTTACTGTAATAATACTCAAGATTTCTAACAGATGAGCTTATGTATATTAGCTTATTTTTTTGTTCACTTAGCCATAATGACACATTTTCTTTTAATAATTCCATAATTATCCTTTTATATCAATTTCTTTTTGAAATAAAACTTCAGCACTTTTCTTTAGTCTTGATATAAGTTTAGTTGTAGCAATAGACAGTATTTGATTATCTTTACTTTGAGTATAATAAGTAACATAATTTTTTATTTCCTCACTTAAATCAACAGTATCTGAATATTGTTCCAACTCAATTTTTTCAATCATTTGTAAATAAAAGTTATCAAGTATTTTATCATATGCTTTTTTATATATTTTTTTTTGTATATTATATACTTTATTTGCTTCTTCTTCAGTTATATATATATGTTCTATTATTTTTTCTTTTGCAAGTTCTATTTTTTCCTGCTCTTTCTTATTTTTACATATTACACATATTTTTTCATTTACAACAGGTAAAAAATTTTCCTTACAAACTTCACATTTTTTATATCCTTTACTTTCAAAGATTTTTTCCCTTATTTCATTAAATGTAGTAATTGATATTAACATTTTTTTTAAAGTTTGATCTTCTATATCTTTATACTTTTCTTCTTTAAGTTTTCTTATTTTTTTTACATCGTATTCTACTTTATTTACTTTCTCAACATTTACCTTTTTAATAACTCTTTTTTTATCATAAATAATATCAAGAGAAATAACCTCAAAATTATTTCTTATTTTTTCTAAAACTATAGGCTTTAATAAATTCAACTGATTATATACGTTATTATCATTTACATAAATTTTTATATTACCGTTATTATATGAAAAATAAGTGTAATCAAAAATAAAATCTCCAATTATTTCTTTCCATTTACTACTTATGTTATATTTACCAATAAAATTTTTTATTGTAATTGCTTTAGCTTTCATATATAATCTCGCCTTCATTTATTTCAAACTCTTTCATTTCTTCCACATTAATATTAAATTTTTGTGTGGAAGTTAAAAAGCATTGTATATCATTTTTGAAAAAATATTGTAAAATATTATTTTTTCTAATTTCATCAAAATATGATGCAACATCATCTATTAAAAATATAGGACTCTCATCTTTCATATTTTGTATATACTCAATTTGAGAAAGTTTCAAAGCAAATATTATAGATTTTTTTTCACCTTGAGAAGCAAATGATTTTGCCCTTTGATTGTCAATATAAAAAGAATATTCATCTTTTTGAGGTCCAATTTGTGAATATCCATAATTTAATTCCATCTGTCTTTTTTTTAATATCATTTCTTTTATTTCTTTTTTTATCTCTTCTCTTGTTTGATTTTCTTTTAATGTATAAAAACTTTCATATCTTATTTCTACCTTTTTTTCTTTGTCAAAAAGCTCATTATATTTTTTTTGTAAAATTTCAGATATTTGTGATATATATTCATTTCTTAATAAAATAATATCAACTGCTAAATCAATAAATTTATCTTCATAAATTTCAAAAATACTGTTTTGTATATCTTTTTCTTTTAACAAATTATTTCTGACTTTTAATACTTTTTGAAAATTTATTATTTTTCTCAAATAAAATCTGTCAACTTGTGATATTTCATAATTAAAAAATTTTCGCCTAATTACTGGCGAACCTGTTATTATTTCAATGTCTTCCGGTATAAAATAAACACAAAGTATTTCTCCAATATAATCGGTATATTTTACTAAGTTTTTGTCAATATAAAAATTTCTTTTATCATTTTTAAATTCTAAAGAATAAGTTCCTTTATTTGTTTTAGCAAAAATAAGCATCCTTTTTTCTTGATGCTTTATTTGGTCTATATTCTTTTTTGTTCTAAAACTTTTCCCTGTTGCTATAAAATATATCGCTTCAATTATTGATGTTTTACCTTGTGCATTTTTCCCGTAAATTAAGTTCATTTTCTTATCAAACTTTATTTTTTCAGATTTAAGCATTCTATAATTTTGGGTCATTAATTCTTCTAAGTACATATAATCTACTCATTTTCTAGGTCTATTATTATTTTTTCTCCCTCAAATGTAACAATATCACCTTTATATAGCTTTTTTCCTCTTTTGGTTTCAATTTCATTATTAACCAAAACTTGTCCATTTAAAATATATTCTTTTGCATTTGCTCCAGATTCTACAACATTTGCATACTTAAGTAACTGATCAAGTTTTATATATTCTGTTTTTATTTTTATAATCATTATTACTCCATTATTCTTTTTATAATTTCAGAGATTTCATTTTTTATAGTTTCATCATTTTCTGCCATACTTTTTTCAATTTTAGTTACGGCATTAAGTACAGTTGTATGATCTTTTCCTCCAAATATTCTACCTATTGCATTATATGTTATTTCTGTTCTTTTTTTCATTATATACATAGCAATTTGTCTTGGTTTTAATATTTCCTTATTTCTTTTAGTAGATTTTAATTCTTCTTCACTTAAATTAAAATACTGTGCTGTTACTTCAACTATTTTTTCACTTGTAATTCTTGCTTTTTCAACTTCTATTCTTCTTTCAACTTCATCTTTTACAAGATCAATAGTTATTCTTTCAGATAATAAAGTTGATCTTGCAATTATTGCATTTAACATTCCTTGAAGTTCTCTTACATTTTCAGTAACATGCTCTGCAATATATTCTAAAACTGTATTTTCTATCTTTTGATTTCTTGTTTCACAAAAACTTTGAAGTATTGCCATTCTCGTTGAATAGCTTGGTGGCATTATTTCTGTACTTATTCCTGATAAAAATCTTGTTTTTATTCTTTGTGATAAATTTTTTATTTCTTTAGGATTTCTATCACTTATTAATATTATTTGTTTTTCTTTTTGTATTAAAGCATTAAACGTATTGAAAAATTCTTCTTCAACACTTCCATCTCCTTTTCCAAAAACCTTTTCAAAAAATTGTATATCATCAATTATTATTAAATCTAAATTTCTATATTTTTGCCTAAAATTTTCAGCTGAATCTATATTATTTTTAAAATTATTAAATCCACCTTTTCTAATAGATAATAAATATTCATTATTAAATTCTTCCGCTGTTAAATACTTTACTTTTTTATGCGGAAATTTTTCCAATATTTCATTTCCTACACCTTGTGCCAAATGAGTTTTTCCTAAACCAGAACCTCCAAAAATTAATATTGGGTTATATAAAGGTTTATCATTTAATGCTGTAAGACACACATTATATGAATAATTACTGCTTGGACCTACTACAAAATTTTCAAGTCTTAATGAAGCTGTCAGATTTGTTTCTTCTGACTCAGTTTCATTTTTATCGTTTTCTTTCACAACTTCGTACATATTATTATCTATAGATATTTCTTTTTTTACCACTACATCTACTTCATATCCTTCAAGTATAAATAACTTATTAAGTACTTCTTTTAAATTTTCTTTCATTTTTTCTATTTCATCTACTATATATGGAGAAGAGGCATGTAAATAACAAACACGATCTATAACATCATGTAATTCAACTTGATTTAAGATTGAAAAATTTTCTTGTCCGAATTTATCACAATAAAATCCTTTAGTAGCTCTCCATATGCTATCTATCTTACTTTGTTCCATTTTTTTACCTTTCAAAAAATATTATATTAAAATATACCATATCAATTTTATTTTATCAACGGGAAAAACTTTTACACTTTTCCACTGATTTTTCCACGAAAAATATTTGATTTCACTATATTTTCAAGACTTTTCAACTAAAATCTTAAGTTTTCCACAAAAAAAGAGACATTATTTCTATTTGATTTCAATAAAGTTTTCCACTTTATTTTTTTATAATTTTATTTTTCAACAATAATACTGTAAAATCTGTTAATATCTTGTGTATATTTTTTTATACACTTTTTTACTATTTTTTTCCACAAATAATCAACAAGAAAAAATATATTAAACGTTCCGATTTTTAATGCTTTTAACATTTACACTATGTATAATAATAATAATAATTAAATTAATGAATATATATAATATTGCTTAAATGTTGAAAACAATTATAATTTTCAAAATCATATAAAATATATGAAAATTTACTAATCTATATGTCAATTAAAAATCCTTGACTTTTGTATCTATTTCCTATATCATATATCGTAGTCAACCTAAATTGAAAGGAAATATAAATGAAAAGAACATTTCAACCAAATAATAGAAAAAGAAAAAAGGATCATGGATTTAGATCTAGAATGAAGACTAAAAGCGGACGTAACGTTTTAAAAAGAAGAAGACAAAAAGGTAGAGCAAAACTATCTGCTTAAGGTCGGTGTTCAAAAAATAACACCGATTTTTTAAATAATAGGTAAAGATATGGAATCCTTAAAAAAGAAAAAAGAGTTTAACTTTTTATATACAAAAGGTAAAAAAGTTTATACAAAATATACTATTATATTTATTACAAATAAAATAGAAAATAAAGTTGGAGTCGTTGCAAGTAAAAAAGTTGGAAACGCTGTTAAAAGAAATAGGATTAAAAGAATTTTCAGACAAGTTGTGAGAAATAATCCTAATTTTTTTGATATATGTAAATCTTACGTTATTATCGCTTCAAAAAATTGTAAAGAAGATTTTAATGAATTAAATTATAGTGTTCTTGAAAAAGATATATTAAACGGAGTGAAAAAATATGAAAAATTTATTAATAATACTAATCAAAATATATCAAAAATTAACAGTATCTAACGTTAGAGTTTGCAAATACTATCCAACTTGTTCAGAATATACAAAACAGGCAATAGAAAAATATGGAATCATCAAAGGCTTAGCCTTGGGGACTTATAGAATATTAAGGTGCAATCCTTGGTCTTATGGAGGATATGACCCTTTAAAATAATGGAGGAAAAATGTTTAGAATACAATTCGTTGAAAATGCAGTTTTAGCATTATTAAAATATTTAGTATCAATTGTTGGAAATTATGGTATAGCTATAATTATAACAACATTAATTGTTAAAATTTTGTTATTTCCATTAACACTAAAACAAGAAAAATCAATGCTAAAAATGAAAGAGCTGCAACCTAAGATAGATGAAATAAATAGAAAATATAAAGGTGATAAAGCAAAAATAAATGAAATGACTGCAAAACTATATCAAGAAGAACAAGTTAATCCTCTTGCAAGTTGTTTACCTTTATTATTACAATTACCTATATTTATAGCACTATATTATACTTTTATAAGCAGTGCAATACCTGAAACTGCAACTTTTTTATGGTTTAATTTGAAAAAGCCAGATGCTTTATACACAATTGGAAAATTTAGTATAAATTTATTACCTATATTAAGTACAGGACTTATGATTTTACAACAAAGACTTATGTCTGGTAACCAATCAAGTGGTGGAAGCGAAACAGAAAAATCAATGCAAAATATGCTTTATTTTATGCCTATATTGATGTTAGTTATATTTTATAAAATGCCATCAGGTGTTAATTTATATTATGCTGTGAATACTTTACTTTCTATCTTACAACAATTATATGTTATTAAGAAAGTGAGACAAAATGGATAAAATAATACTTCAAGCCAAAAATAAAAAAGATTTAGACGACCGTGTTAAAAGAACAATTAAATTAAATAATGATGAAACTTATATTATAAAAGAAATAAAAAGACCTTTTAACTTTTTATTTATAAATATAAAAGGTAAATATGAAATTTCTATATTAAAAAAGAGCGAACTTGAAAAAATAAAAAAACTTGAAGAGGAAAAAATCAAGTTAGCAAAAGCAAAGAAAGTAGAAACAAAAGAAGTTAAAACTGAAAATATAGAAGAAAAAATAAAAGAATTATTTGAAGAATTTATTAAGGCTACAAATTTAGATATAAAAATAAAGAAAATATCAAATCATAAAAATCAATATACTATAAATGTTGAAGGAAAAGATGTAAGATATATAATAGGTGAAAAAGGACAAGCTTTATCATCACTTGAATATTTAATCAATTCATTAAAAGAATTAAAGAATTATAAAGTATTTATAGATGCAAATAATTACAAAGCCAAAAGAGAAGAAACTTTAAGAAACTTAGCAAATAAAAAAGCACAAAAAGTTCTAGAAACAAAAACTTCATATAAATTACACTCTATGACTGCAAAAGAAAGAAGAATTATACACGAAGAAATATCTAAATATGAAAATTTATCAACAGAAAGTCATGGAGAAGAACCCAAAAGATTTTTAGTAATAAAATATAATGAAAATAAAGAGAGATAGTAATGTTATTTGATACAATTGCTGCAATAGCAACAGCTAATGGAGAAGGCGGAATTGGAATAATTAGAATTTCTGGAGATAAATCTTTTGAAATTTTAGATAAAATTTTTAAGGCAAATAATAAAAATAAAGAAATAAGACCATATTTTTTTAAGTATGGTCATATTTATGATAACGAAAAAATAATTGATGAAGTTATGGTAGTTAAAATGAAAGGACCAAGTTCATATACTTGTGAAGACGTTGTTGAAATTAACTGTCATGGAGGCTATTTAATAACTAGAAAAGTTCTTGAAGTTGTTTTAAAAAATGGAGCAAGGCATGCTCAAGCTGGAGAATTTACAAAAAGAGCATTTATGAACGGAAGAATTGATTTATCTCAAGCAGAGGCAATAATTGATTTAATCAAAGGAAAAACTGAAAAATCTTTAGAAATTTCTATGGATCAGTTAAGAGGAGATTTAAAAGTATTAATAAATGATTTCAAAAAAACTCTTATGGATATTGCAGCACATATAAATGTTGTACTAGATTATCCAGAAGAGGGAATTGATGATCCTATACCTGAAAAACTTATAGAAAGATTAAAAGATGTTCTTAAAAAAGCAACTGAGCTTATCGAAAGTTATGATAAAGGAAAAAAAATAAAAGAAGGAATAAAAACTGCAATTATAGGAAGACCTAATGTAGGAAAATCAACACTTCTTAATGCTTTACTTCGAGAAGAAAGAGCAATTGTAACAAATGTTGCAGGTACAACAAGAGATACAATAGAGGAAGTTATTAATTTAAAAGGTTACCCATTAATATTAGTTGATACAGCCGGAATAAGAAAAACAGACGATATTGTTGAAAATATTGGGGTAAATAAATCTAAAGAGATAATAAAAAAAGCAGATTTAGTACTTATGATACTTGATAGTTCAAACGAGCTTAAAGAAGAAGATATTGAGATAATAGAATTTATAAAAAAAGAAGAGAAAAACGTAATATATATATTAAATAAAATAGATTTAGATAGAAAAATAGATGTTGTATCATTTGAAAGTGAAAAAGTAATAGAAATATCAGCTATGAAAAATATAGGTATAACTGAAATGGAAAATACTTTATATAAATATATCTATGAAAATGATATTAAAGATATCAGTGGATCACAAATAATAACAAATATTAGACACAAAACAGCTTTAGAAAAGACAAAAAAATCTATAGAAAATATGTTTTTTACTATTGAAAATGGATTTCCACTTGATTTAATATCAGTTGATTTAAAAGAAGCTCTTGATTGTTTATCCGAAATAACAGGAGAAATAACTAATGAAGACATACTTGATCACATTTTTTCAAATTTTTGTGTAGGAAAATAATATGAAATTTATTCGATTGGAAGAAATCCAATCGTTTTTTTTTATAACAAAAAAAATTTAAAGAATAAATAAAAAAATTGATAATTTAAAATAAAGAGCATACTCAAATTGAATATGCCTATAAATGTATAATTATGTTAAATAATTACCATAAAGTATAAAACTTTTTGCAAAAAAATATTAAATTGTTTTTGACTAGTCTGAAATATTTTAGAAATTATATTTTAAAAATAAAGGTGAAAAATCAATTTTTCATCTTTTTTTTCATAATCGATATTGTTAATTAACTTGTTTTTTCTGCCTTTAAGTATTTTTGAAATGGGTAAAACTTTTTCTAAATTCAAGAGTAATTTTTTGCTGTTATAAAGTTTATTAGCATCTATTATTCCTAATATATAATCGCTAAAAGGCTTTTTATAAATAACAATCATAATATCATTACTCTTTGTCATTAATAAAATCCTCCTTTTTTATAAAATTTAATAAAATAAGAACACGTTTTTTTATAAAGTAATTTTTATTATAAAGTTTACGTATAATATTAGGTGATCTATTTGAAATAAGATTACATTTAAAAAGAAAGTCTTCAATATTTTTTTGTAGAAAGTATCTTAAATCATTTTCAATATCATCAACAGTAAATATAAATTTATTGTTTTTTATCCATTTGTTAATATTTATATGATTTTTACCTCTTTGTAAAAAAATATGTAGATGAGCTAAATTATATGTTGAAAATTCATCGAGTATTTTCATTTTTCTTAAAATTATAACTTTATTTTTAAAAAGTATATTAATTATATTGAGTAGATAATAAAATTCAGTAATTGAGATATCACCTATATATATTATAATTTTATTGAACTTAAAATTTCTTTTTAAAGAAAAAGTTGTATATTCATTTAAATTGCTTATAAAAATATTATTTATATAAGTTTGTCTTATTTTACTTATATTTTCACATTTAAAATAATTTTTTCTTAAATTTAACATATGCTTACTATAAATCATAGTATTTACATATGAACTTTTAAATATCAATTTATCAAAAATTATTTCGAAAGCTTTACAAATATCAATAAAATTAAAGCATCTGATATATCCAAGTTTTGTAGATTTAAAATTTTTGTTATATTCTACGCTGTAATCATTTAAAAAATTTATATTAATATTATTATTCTTTTTTATATATAAACTAAGAAACATGCAGTTATATATGAAAAGAAATGTAAAATCTTTAAATCTAAAATCAAATTTTCTTTTCCTAAGTTCTGTATATACATTTTTAAAAAGAAAAAATGAATCTAGTTTTATAGCACCAAAATAAAATGTACGATTAAAAAGATTAAAATTCATTTTTAATTCATTCATACAGCTAGATTTAAAAAATAATCTGTAAATTGCTAAAATATTAAAATCTTCAATATATTTTTGAATTTTTTTGTTCCTTAAATCATAAAGATCACTTCTATTAAACTTAAATAATTTCATCTGTTATGTCCTTATTGTATTTTCAATATAAATTATATGATTAAAAAATATAAAAAAAATTTTATTTTTCTTAATATGAAATAATCGAAAGTTGAAAAAACGTTTTCAATATACCGAAAAATAAAGATTAAATATGTTTTTGAAAAAATGAAAAAAAATACAAAAAAAGTTATTGACAAAGAATTTTAAATAGTATATAATCTAACTTGTCTTTAAAAGAAAGTGAATCTTTTAGCGGGTTTTTGTGCCTTGGTGGCGAAATCGGTAGACGCACAGGACTTAAAATCCTGTGGATGTATATCCGTACCAGTTCGAGTCTGGTCCGAGGCACCACTTAAATATCGCGGAGTAGAGCAGTCTGGCAGCTCGTCGGGCTCATAACCCGAAGGTCATTGGTTCAAATCCAATCTCCGCAACCAACGTAATAAAAACATAATATGCGGGAATAGCTCAGATGGTAGAGCGTCAGCCTTCCAAGCTGAATGTCGCGAGTTCGACCCTCGTTTCCCGCTCCATTATGAGCCATTAGCTCAGTCGGTAGAGCACATGACTTTTAATCATGGTGTCACTGGTTCGATTCCAGTATGGCTCACCATTTTAAAACCAAATGATTTTTAGGGCTATTAGCTCAGTTGGTAGAGCACATGACTCTTAATCATGGTGTCACTGGTTCGAGACCAGTATAGCCCACCAACTTAATCATTAAACTTAATAATTTAATGCGTACCTGTAGCTCAGCAGGATAGAGCAACAGCCTTCTAAGCTGTGGGCCAGGAGTTCGAATCTCTTCAGGTACGCCATTTTTATGGATCCGTAGCTCAGATGGTTAGAGCACGCGGCTCATAACCGTGAGGTCACTGGTTCGATCCCAGTCGGATCCACCATTTTATTAAGGGCCCTTCGTCTAGTGGTCAGGACATCGGGTTTTCATCCCGGCAACAGGAGTTCGATTCTCCTAGGGCCTACCAAATTACTGCCATAAGGTAGTTTTTTTTTAATCAACATATGGGCAGATGTCCGAACTGGCTAAGGAACCGGTCTTGAAAACCGGCGAAGGTGTAACAGCCGTCTGGGTTCGAATCCCAGTCTGCCCGCCAGTATCCCCAGATAGCTCAGTCGGTAGAGCAAAGGACTGAAAATCCTTGTGTCCGTGGTTCGATTCCGCGTCTGGGGACCATCTTAAAGAATATATTTTAAAATTTTAATAATAACAGGGCTAAGCTCTGTTTTTTTATTGTTGATTCTGTAAATTTGACTTTTACAATTATTTAGAATATAATCTAATTAGATGATTATCTAAATAGGGTTGAGAAGGTGATTTTCATGTTTAAAGAGTGCTTTAAAGCTCTAGCAGAACCGGTAAGGCGTGAAATTTTGATTATTTTAAAAAATGGAAGAAAAAATGCTGGAGAAATATCAAAAGAATTTAATTTAACAGCACCTACAGTTTCTTATCATTTATCATTATTAAAAAATGCTGATTTAATAAGAGAAATTAAAGTGAAAAACTACATTTATTATGAATTGAACTTATCGGTTTTTGAAGAACTCATATTATGGTTTAATAATTTTAATGGAGTTGATGAAAATGTTGAAAAGAAATAAAGATGTGTTATTTATTGCATTACTTTGTTTATTACCAATTATTTATGGTTATTTTCTATACGATAAAATTCCTGAAATGGTTCCAACACATTGGAATTTTAGTGGAGAAGTAGATAAATATACAAGTAAATTTAACACTATCGTATGTTTACCATTATTTTTATTTATTAGTACCATATTTGCAGGCTTACTAACAAAAGAAGATCCGAAAAATAAGGATAATAAAATAAAAATTATTAGATTAAATTTAATTATACTTCCTTTAATATCTAATTTACTTGTTATATCATCAATATATGCTGCTATGGGATATAGAATTAATATTGCAATGATATGTAAAATTTTTATTTCTATCATATTTATAATTATAGGCAATTACATTCCTAAATTAAAAAGAAATTATACAATTGGAATAAAAACTCCGTGGACATTAAATGATGATGAAATATGGTTAAAAACTCATAGATTTGGCGGTAAATTAATGATTTTACAAGGAATATTAATTTTAATATCTATTTTATTTAATAATTATTATTTCTTTTTTGGAATAATTCTTTTAACAATTTTACCTATTGCTTATTCATATATTTCATATAAAAAGAGAAATAATAGTCAATAAAATTTAGTGTTAAAAAAATCACAAAAAAATTGCATAATACTTTTTTGTAGGGTATAATTAAATAACAATATATTTAGGAGTTGATTTGCAATGTTAAAAAACATCGTTACAAAAGAGACTGTATTTATCAATATTGATGCACAGGATAAAATTGATTTATTCAGTAAAATTGCATCATATGCAAAAAAATTAAATCTTATATCTGACGAAACAGGCATTATAGAAGACTTATATGAAAGAGAACAAACAACAGAAACTTATTTAGGTACAAATTGTGCAGTTCCTCATGCAAGAAGTTCAAAAGTTTTAAAAACATCAGTATTTTTCATTAGATTAAATAGGGATATAAGATGGTCTGATGAAGAAAATGCAAAATATATATTTTTAATTTTAGCAAAAGACACAGATATAGACTTACATATAGATTTATTAATGGCAATTTCTAAAAAGATACTTGATAACAAATCAATGGAAGTATTTGAAACTTCTGAAAATGCAGATGAAATACTTGAAACACTTGTTAAATAATAAATATTTTATAAAATAATGTAAAAAGACTTATCATCATAATTAACGATAAGTCTTTTTTGTTTCACTCTTTTATAGGTTTTAGCCCCTCCATAGCTTGAGATAGGTCTTCTAATAAGTCATCGGTATCTTCAATACCAACAGAAAATCTAATTAATCCACTTGTTACACCTTGTTTAATTCTTTCTTCTTCAGGCATACAAGCGTGAGACATTTTCCATGGATAAGATAAAATTGATTCAACACCACCTAGACTTACGGCTATAATGGGAATTTTTATTTTGCTAAAAACCTCTTTTACTGCTTCGCAATTTTCAAGTTCAAAGGATAAAACTGCACCGCCACTACTACATTGTCTCATGTGAGTTTCATATCCAATATGAGAAGATAAACCGGGGTAATATACTTTTTTTACTGCTTTATGTTCTTTTAAAAATTTAGCGATTTCATATGCTGTTTTAACCGACTGTTCCATACGAATTTTCATAGTTTTAAGACCTCTCATTAAAAGCCAGCACTCATCAATTCCTGGTAAAGCTCCAAAAACAATTTGTTGTTTTTTAGTATTTTATATAGTTTATCACAATTAAAAGCAACTATTCCCATTATTACATCACTGTGACCATTTAAAAATTTGGTGGCACTGTGTATTATTATATCAACATCAAATGAAACGGGATGTAAATATTGAGGTGTCATAAATGTAGCATCTATTATTGTTGTAATATTATGTTTTTTTGCTAAATCGCAAACTTCTTTTATGTCTGTAATTTTTAATGTAGGGTTTGAAGGAGTTTCAATGTAAAAAGCTTTAGTATTATGTTTTATAGCATTTTTCCATTGGTAAGTGTCAGTTTCATCAATAAAAGAAACTTCTATTCCAAATCTTGGAAATATTTCAGTTGCTAACTGAAAAGTTCCTCCGTAAACATCTTTACACATTACTATATGATCGCCTTTTCCAAATGAAAGTAATACAGATGTTATAGCTGCCATTCCTGATGAAAAAGCAAGAGCATATTTAGTTTCTTCAAGGCTTGCCATAGCCTTTTCAAGTGCGTTTCTTGTAGGATTACCGAATCTTGAATAAGTGTATTCTTGATTAGCATCAATATCACATTGATGAAAAGTTGATGCTTGACATATAGGTATAGAAGAAGCTCCGGTATTTTTATCCACCATATCATAACCGTGTAATATTTTAGTTCCGAATTTCATAATTAACCCTCTCAATAAACAAAATCTACTAAAGTGTACCCCATATAAATTAAAATGAGAAATAAAATCAACAGCTTGTCAATAAAAAAATCTTGACAAGAGGAATATTGATGTAGTAGAATACATTCATTATGAGAGAAATTGAAAATTTTATTAAATATTCTACGCTTTTTTCAATATATAAATCGCTATTTACAGGTAAACAAAAGATTTATCTAGAAGCATTTTTAGAAGAAGATAATTCGTTTACAGAAATAGCACAGGCTTTACAAGTTAGTAGACAGGCTGTTTTTGATAATATAAAAAGAGCGTGTAAAAAACTTGATTTCTATGAAAAAAATTTAAATGTACTTGCAAATGAAATGAAATACATAGAAAATTTAAAAAGTTTGAGGAAAGAATTTACTATTGATAATTTAGATAAATTAATAAATGAATTGGAAGGTAATGATGTTTGATAATTTAAGTGATAAATTAAAACAGGTAATGAAAAATATCAGTGGACAAGGAAAACTTTCAGAATCAAATGTTTCACAAGCTTTAAAAGAAGTTAAATTAGCTTTATTAGAAGCAGATGTAAACTACACAGTTACTAAAAATTTCGTTTCAAAAATTAAAGAGAAAGCACTTGGAACCGAAGTTATAATGGGAGTAAATCCTAAGCAACAATTTATAAAAATAATTAATGACGAATTGATAGAAGTTTTAGGTGGCACAAATGTAGAATTGCAAAAATCTATAAAAAAGCCTAGAGTAATAATGCTTGTTGGATTACAGGGTGCAGGAAAAACAACTTTTGCAGCTAAACTTGCAAAACTTTTAAAAAAGGAAAAAGAAGAAGTTTTACTTATTGGAGCAGATGTATATAGACCCGCAGCTAAAAAGCAATTAAAAGTTTTATCAGATCAAATAGGCGTTAAAAACTTTACATTAAATGATAGTGATGATGCAATAAAAATTTGTAAAGAAGGTTTGGAATTTGCGAAAAATGAACAAATTTCAACTGTAATAATAGATACAGCAGGAAGACTTCATATAGATGAAACTCTTATGAATGAATTAAAAATGATAAAAGAAGCAGTTAATCCCATAGAAATATTATTAACTGTTGATGGTATGACAGGTCAAGATGCTGTAAATGTTTCTAAAAACTTTAATGATTTATTAGAGATAACAGGTGTTATATTAACTAAATTAGATGGAGATACAAGAGGTGGAGCTGCGTTATCTATAAAAGAAGTATGTGGAAAGCCCATTAAGTTTATAAGCGAAGGAGAAAAGTTAGATGATATATCAAGATTTTATCCTGAAAGACTCGCTTCTAGAATACTTGGAATGGGAGACGTTGTATCACTTGTAGAAAAAGCTCAGGATATCATTGATGAAAAAGAAGCAAAAATTATGGAAGAAAAATTTAGAAAAAATCAATTTGATTTTGAAGATTTTTTGAAACAATTTAAAATGATTAAAAAGCTAGGCTCAATTGGTGGCATATTAAAGTTACTTCCTGGAGTAAACTTGGGAGAAATCGATACTAATTTAGCTGAAAAAGAAATGAAAAAAATTGAAGCAATAATTTTTTCAATGACTGTAGAAGAAAGAAGAAATCCGCAATTACTTAAGGTATTCAGCAGAAAAAATAGAATATCAAAAGGTAGTGGAACAAGCGTTACTGATATAAATAAACTATTAAAACAATATGAACAAATGAAACAATTAATGAAAATGTTTAATAGTGGTTCAATTCCTGGAATGGGAAGATTTATGAAAAGATAATTAAATAGTCAAAAAAATGGAGGTAAATATAAATGGTAAAATTAAGATTAACAAGATTAGGAAGAAAGAAAGTTCCTTTTTATAGAATAGTTGCAATGGAAGCACTAGGGAAAAGAGACGGTAAAGCAATAGCTTACCTAGGAACATACAATCCTTTAATAGAAGAAAATCAAGTTAAATTAAAAGAAAAAGAAGTACTTAGATTTTTAGGAAATGGAGCACAACCTACTGAAACAGTAAAAAGTTTACTTGTTAAAACAGGTGTTTGGGCAAAATTTGAAGAAACAAAGAAATCAAAATAAGAATTTAAATACAATATTTCTTATATTGCAGGAGAGCAATCTCCTGTTTTTTAGTGCTTTTTAGTAAAAATATAAAAATAATAAAAAAAGT
>NZ_LOQG01000026.1 GCF_001517835.1 Caviibacter abscessus | reverse complement strand
TATTAGATGTTTTTATAACAAAATCAAAACGTTTTTCCATTTTTCCTTTATTTGAAATAGCAGAAAGATTAATATTCCATTTATTTTGAATTTGGCTAATATACATTTCTTTGAAATAATCTTTTTCTTTGACTAGTCCTGCATTTTGTATAAATTTTTCAACTAAATTTTCCATTAAATGTCCGCCACGATTTTTTCTGCCGTTAGAATCAAGACCTGTTTCAATACCCGTAACATAATCTA
>NZ_LOQG01000025.1 GCF_001517835.1 Caviibacter abscessus | reverse complement strand
AACCAACATATGCAACAATTAAGATAAGAGAAAGTATTTCTAATATAAAAAAAGACATTTATGAGGAAGAAGAAATATGGTAATAAAAATTTTGAAAAGACTGCTTTTTTTATTAATATTTTTTACTGCAACATATATAATTACAATAAACTTGACTGAAAAAGAGGTAATTAAAATTGAAAATATCAGTATTAGGTAGCGGTAGTGCTGGGAATTGCAGTTTTATTGAAGTGGGCGGCAAAAAAATATTAGTTGATGTCGGTTATAGTTTAAAAAAAATAGAAGAAAAATTAGAAGTTATAAATCAAAAAATTGAAGAAATAGATGCGATTTTTGTTACACATGACCATAGTGACCATATAAAAGCATTCGGTACAATCTCAAGAAAATATGATGTTCATTTATCCTGTCTCTCATACTCATCTCA
>NZ_LOQG01000024.1 GCF_001517835.1 Caviibacter abscessus | reverse complement strand
TATCTGCATTTCTTAAAAGTGGCATATGATGGACAAACTATTGTAAAAGACAGATTAAGAGGAGACATAGTATTTGAAAATAGTAAAATTGATGATCAAGTGCTGTTAAAATCAGATGGATTTCCTACATATCATTTAGCAAATATAGTGGACGACTATTTAATGGGAATTACAGATGTTATTCGTGCTGAAGAGTGGATAGCTTCAACACCTAAACACGTTCAATTATATAAAGCATTTGGTTGGAAAGAACCAAGATGGTTTCATATGCCACTTTTAAGA
>NZ_LOQG01000023.1 GCF_001517835.1 Caviibacter abscessus | reverse complement strand
CTGCTACATAAACAGATACTCCCACAACTAATGAATGTGCATTCCCTTGCCTACTTGTTTTTTTCATTTTTCTCCTTCTATCAAAGTAAGGACTAACATCTGCTAGTCCTTAATATATATTAGAATGTTTGACCAAATCCAAATGAGAATTTACCTTTGCTATTTCCATTTGCATTAATTAAAGGCCAAGCATAATCTAGTCTTATTACTCCTATCGGTGTAGTTATTCTTGCACCTAAACCTAAATCAATTTTTAAGTTTTCTTTTTTAAATATATCTTTAAATGCTGTATATTGTTGTAGTCAAGTAGTTGATTTGGTTCAAGTTGGTTTTGAATTTATTCCAAGTTTTTCAAATTGTTCTTAGTTGTTTTTAGTTTTTGATGTTTGTTTTATTTTCTGCTGTTGCTGTAAATATGGCATTGGTAGCTTCATCATTATAACCTCTTAACGTGGTTCCATCATTTACCCT
>NZ_LOQG01000022.1 GCF_001517835.1 Caviibacter abscessus | reverse complement strand
CAATTACTCTTGCTTTAAAATAAATAAATAATAAAGAAATTATTAAAAATAGATTTATATAACTAAATACACTATTTCCTACTAATGAATATAGCGGTATAGTTAAAATCGAACCAAATAAACCTGCTCCATTATGTTCAAAACCAAATTTTAAAATTTTCTGTCCTGCATTTATTATATTACTACCTTCTATAGAAAAGGAACAGGAACAAATTGATGATTATTTAGTTGAGCCACAAAATACAGAAGATAAATTTGAAAAAATAGAAGAGCAAAAAACCTTTGAAATTGAAGACAGAAAAGCATTGCAACAATCAATAGATGAAGTGTTTGTGTATAAAAAAATGGACGAATCAAAGAAAAGTGTCATGATA
>NZ_LOQG01000021.1 GCF_001517835.1 Caviibacter abscessus | reverse complement strand
TCTTCTTTTGTCAATACGTAAATTTCTCCCTTAAATTCTGTATGTGGTGTTATTGATCCTGGTTTTGCTAATACTTGTCCTCTTTCTACTTCTTCTTTCTTTATTCCTCTTAATAATGCTCCTACATTATCTCCTGCTTCTCCTTGATCTAACAGTTTTCTAAACATTTCTATCCCTGTTACTGTTGTTTTCGCTGTATCCTTTATCCCTACTATCTCTACTTCTTCTCCAACCTTTACTATTCCTCTTTCAATTCTTCCTGTTACTACTGTTCCTCTTCCTGTTATTGTCATTACATCCTCTATTGGCATTAGGAATGG
>NZ_LOQG01000020.1 GCF_001517835.1 Caviibacter abscessus | reverse complement strand
TCTTCTTTTGTCAATACGTAGATTTCTCCCTTAAATTCTGTATGTGGTGTTATTGATCCTGGTTTCGCTAATACTTGTCCTCTTTCTACTTCTTCTTTCTTTATTCCTCTTAATAATGCTCCTACATTATCTCCTGCTTCTCCTTGATCTAACAGTTTTCTAAACATTTCTATCCCTGTTACTGTTGTCTTTGCTGTATCCTTTATCCCTACTATCTCTACTTCTTCTCCAACCTTTACTATTCCTCTTTCAATTCTTCCTGTTACTACTGTTCCTCTTCCTGTTATTGTCATTACATCTTCTATTGGCATTAGGAATGGTTGATCTACTGGTCTTTCTGGTGTTGGAATATATTCATCAAATGCTTTTATTCTTTGTAACCCCCCCCCCCCCCCCCCCCCCCCCCCCCCCCCCCCCCCCCCCCCCCCCCCCCCCC
>NZ_LOQG01000019.1 GCF_001517835.1 Caviibacter abscessus | reverse complement strand
TCTGGAGCTTGGTCTATGTTTTCAAAGTCTACTTTTTCTGCTAGTCCTTTTGATGCTAATACTTTTGATATCGCTGCTGTTGTTGTTGTCTTTCCGTGGTCTACGTGTCCTATTGTCCCCACGTTTACGTGTGCTTTAATTCTTTCAAATTTTTGTTTTGCCATCTCTTTTTTCCTCCTAAATTATTTTCCTTGTCTTTCAGCAATTACTTGCTCTGATATATTTTTTGGCACTTGAACATATTTTTCAAATTCCATTGAATAAGATGCTCTTCCTTGTGTTTTAGATCTTAAATCTGTTGCGTATCCGAACATTTCTGATAACGGTACGTGTGCATTAATAATTTTAGCATTGTTTCTGTCATTCATTCCTGAAACTTGACCTCTTCTTGAATTTAAGTCTCCTATAACATCTCCCATATATTCTTCTGGTGTTGTTACTTCAACTTTAAATACAGGTTCAAGTAATATAGGTTGAGCTGCTCTTAATCCTTTTTTAAACGCTAATGAACCGGCAATTTTAAATGCCATTTCTGATGAATCGACTTCATGGTATGATCCATCATAAAGTGTTACTTTAACATCTTGTACAGGATATCCAGCTAAAACTCCAGCTTCTATTGCTTCTTTTATTCCTTTATCAACAGCAGGTATATATTCTTTAGGAATTGTTCCTCCTGTTATTTGATTAATAAATTCATAACCTTTATCAGGGTTAGCTTCAACTTTCATCTTAACATGTCCGTATTGTCCTCTACCACCTGATTGTTTTGCATATTTTTCTTCAACATCAGCTGAACCTAATATTGTTTCTCTATATGCAACTTGAGGTTTACCAACATTTGCTTCAACCTTAAATTCTCTCTTCATTCTGTCAACGATAATTTCAAGGTGTAATTCTCCCATTCCTTCAATTATTGTTTGTCCTGTTTCTTGATCAGACTTAACTTTAAATGTAGGATCTTCTTCAGCAAGTTTTGATAATGCTGTTCCCATTTTTTCTTGGTCAGCTTTTGTTTTAGGTTCAACAGCAACTGATATAACTGGTTCTGGGAATTCCATATTTTCTAATATGATTGGTGCATCTTCAGCACATAGTGTATCTCCTGTTGTTGTATCTTTTAATCCAACTGCCGCTGCAATATCTCCAGCATATACTATATCAATTTCTTCTCTCTTGTTTGCGTGCATTTGAAGAAGTCTTCCCATTCTTTCTTTTTTGTCTTTAGTTGAGTTTAATACATATGAACCTTTTTCTAGTACTCCTGAATAAACTCTAAAGAATGCTAGTCTTCCAACAAATGGATCTGTAACAATTTTAAATGCTAATGATGAGAATTTTTCTTCATCAGCAGGTTTTCTTGCTTCTTCAGCACCTGTTCTAGGATTTATTCCATTAACTGCTTCAATATCAACAGGTGAAGGCATGTATTCAACTATTGCATCTAATAATGGTTGTATTCCTTTATTTCTAAACGCTGTCCCACAAGTTACAGGAACAACTATTCCTGATATTGTTGCTATTCTTAATGCTTTTTTGATTTCATCTGCTGAAATTTCTTCATCAGCAAAGAATTTTTCCATTAAAGCATCATCTGTTTCTACAACAGATTCTATTAAGTGGTGTCTCGCTTCTTCTGCTTGTTCCTTTAAGCTATCTCTTACTTCTCTAACATCAAATTCAGCTCCCATTGTTTCGTCACTGAATATATATTCTTTCATTTCTAGTAAGTCAATAACTCCTTCAAAATCTGCTTCTGCACCAATAGGAAGTTGAATAGGTACACCATTTCCACCTAATTTTGTTTTTATGTCATCAACACACATTTCAAAATTAGCCCCTACTCTATCCATTTTATTAAAGAATGCTATTCTTGGTACTTTATATTTATCCGCTTGTCTCCAAACTGTTTCTGATTGAGGTTGAACTACATCAACAGCTGAGAACACTGCAACAGCACCATCTAATACTCTTAGTGATCTTTCAACTTCTACTGTGAAGTCTACGTGTCCTGGTGTGTCTATTATATTTATTCTATGACCCTTCCAAAAACAAGTTGTTGCAGCTGAAGTAATTGTAATACCTCTTTCTTGCTCTTGTTCCATCCAGTCCATAGTTGCGGCTCCGTCATGAACTTCCCCTATTTTATGGCTTACACCTGTGTAAAATAGGATTCTTTCTGTTGTTGTTGTTTTACCTGCATCTATATGTGCCATAATACCAATATTTCTAGTATCTTTTAAAGCAACTTTTCTTGACATATCTCCTCCTATTACCATTTATAGTGTGCGAATGCTCTATTTGCTTCCGCCATCTTGTATGTATCTTCTTTCTTCTTAACTGATCCACCTTCGCTGTTAGCAGCTGCAATTAATTCTTTCTTTAATTTTTGAATCATTCCATATTCTTTTCTATCTCTTGTATATCTAACTAGCCATCTTATAGCTAATGTTTGTTGTCTTTCTTTTCTTACTTCTACCGGAACTTGGTATGTAGCTCCCCCAATTCTTCTTGATCTAACTTCTAATTGTGGTCTTACATTTTCCATAGCTCTTCTGAATACTTCTATTCCGGCGTCATTTGTTTCTTTTTCTATTTCTTCTAATGCTGCATAGAAGATGTTTTCTGCTATTGATTTTTTTCCGTCTACCATTAGTCCGTTAATGAATTTAGTAACAACTTTATCATTGAACTTAGAATCAGGTAAAACGTCTCTTTTTTCGGCTTTTCTTCTTCTTGACACTACTGGTCCTCCTAACTTTCTAAATTACAGTTTATTTTGGTTTCTTTGTTCCGTATCTTGATCTTGCTTGTTTTCTATTTACAACACCGGCTGTATCAAGGGCTCCTCTTATTATCTTATATCTTACCCCTGGTAAGTCCTTTGTTCTTCCTCCTCTAATTAACACTATTGAGTGTTCTTGAAGATTATGTCCGATCCCCGGTATATATGCTGTTACTTCTATTCCATTAACAAGTTTAACTCTGGCAACCTTTCTTAACGCTGAGTTTGGTTTTTTAGGTGTAGTTGTATATACTCTTACACATACTCCTCTTTTTTGTGGATTTGCCTTTAATGCTGGTGATTTTTTCTTCTTTTCAGAAGTGCTTCTACCAAATCTAATCAATTGATTAATTGTAGGCATATTTCCTCCTTCCAAATTTTAAAATTTATTTAGCTTCTCGCTACCTATGTATATATGCCTTAATTTAGAGTGGGTCTTGATTATAGGTTCGTAGTATTTTCCGATATTTGTTTTACCTTTTTGACGTTCTAACAAAAAAGCAAAATAAATACCTTTCAAAATACTAATTCTATAAATCAAAAACTAAATTTTGACATACTAAAATTAAACAGCTTTTTGCTGTTGTACTTGTTGATTGTATAATATTTCCAATATAAAGTCAACATTTTTAGTGCTTTTTTTCTACATTTTTTTATAGAAAAACAAATAACAATATGTAGTTAAAATAGTAAAATATTTTCACTAAATTTGGTATAAATATTTACTAATTCTTTTTTAATTTTACTACTCTATCCGCTATTATTTCATCATTACTGTCATGACTTACAATAATAGCTGTGATTTTTTGACTTTTTAATATTTTTTTTATATCCACTCTTAGTTTATCTCTTAACTCTTCATCTAAAGAAGAAAATGGTTCATCTAAAAGTAATAGTTTTGGTCTGTTAGCTAAAGATCTTGCAAGAGCAATTCTTTGTTTTTGTCCTCCGGAAAGTTCAACAGGATACCTTTTCTCATAACCTTTCATATCAACTATTTCAAGTAGTTCCGATACTCTTTCTTTTACTTCCCGTTTGCTTAATTTCGATATACCGTAAGAAATATTTTGATATACATTCATGTGCGGAAAAAGTGCAAATTCTTGAAATAAATATCCAACATTTCTTTTTTCAATTTTTTCATTTGATATATCTAAACCGTCAAGCAAAATATAACCTTGCTGCATATCCTCAAAACCAGATATTAACTTTAGTATAGTTGATTTTCCTATACCTGATTTTCCTTTTATAAGTAAAATTTCACATTTATCTAAGTCAAACGTATATTCATCTAAAATATTTTCTTTTTCATACTTAAATGATACATTATTAAATTCAAAATATTTCATTTTCTTTCTCCTCTATCCTCAATTTTGTTATATACCATAAGCAATATGAAACAAATAAGAATAAGCACAAGAGAAAGAGGTGCAGTTAATACCATTTCCTCATCTGAAGCATAATTTTTTATTTGTATTGCTAAGGTATTTTTAACAAGCAACAAAGAAGTAAGCGGTAATTCTTTAATAATTTCAATTGAAACTAATAAAAAAGATGTAACTACAGCACTTTTTAACATAATTAAATCTACTTTAAAAAAAGTCGTAAATGCAGTCTTTCCCAAAACTCTTGATGCTTTGTGATAGTCATTTCCTATTTTATTTATATTTGCTTCAATCCCGTTATATGAAAGTGATAAAAATCTTGTCGTATATGCTAAAATTATAACTAACGGTGATTTTATAATCAAAATATTTTGTGTTAAATTTTTTGATATTAGAAAATTATCAATTGATATAAATATCGAAAGAAAGCCTATTGCTATAACTGACCCAGGTATAGAATAACCTATTGAAGAAATATTAGACACTATCCATCTATATTTATTCTTTTTAAGTCTTACTACATTAGTTAAAAATAATGAAAGTAAAACAATAAAAATTGTTGATATCAATAAAATATATATCGTATTTTTTGTTAATTCTATTATCATACCCATATCTAAATATGGTATTGAAAGTTTAAATAGTCTAAATATATATGCTAAAGGTATAACAAAAGATATACAAAAAAGCGAAAATAAACATATTAAAAGCAAATATTCTTTTACTCCTTTTAATTTTTCTCTTTTTATTTCCTCAATTTTACCACTTAAAGTATATCTTTTTACATTCCTTAAATATCTTTCAAAAAATATAAAAATAAAAACAAATAGCATTAATATTGCAGATAGTTTTATCGCTGCATCTAAGTCATAAGAGTTTACCCATGCAGTATGAATACCAGTTGAAAATACACTTATACCAAAATAACTTGGCACACCATAAGCATTTAAAGTTTCCATAATAACAAGAGATGCCCCAGTTATTACAGCAGGTCTTGATAAAGGCAATATTATTTTAAAAAATGTTTCAAAATTACTTTTTCCTAAAATTCTAGAACTATTTAATATGTTCATTGATATTTTTTTCATATATGCTCTACAAATAAGATATACATAAGGATAAAACGATAAAGACAGTATTATTATAGCTCCTTTTTTATTTGCAATATCTATGTTTAACCCAAATAAATTGTAAATGGGACCATTAAAAATATCTACATACATATATGCCAAAATATAACTAGGAATTGCAAATACCATTATATTTGCATATTTAAAAAATTTTCTAAATCTATATTCATAAAATGTTTCAAAATATGATAAACTCACTCCTATAATCGTAGCAATTATTACAGTCGGAAAAAGTATTATTAATGTATTAATCACATAATCTTTTAATAAATAATTAAAAATTTCATTACTATATTCTGAATTTTTATTTAATGTATTTAAAAAAATATATATTATTGGGCTTATTACTAAACCCAACAATATATATGATAAAATTTCCCATTTTTTCTTATTTATTTCCATTTTGCCTCATTAGCAATAGAACTTGATTTTTCCATTTTTTCTCCTATTAAATCAAAATCAATTTTTGATGCTTTAAATGTTCCCCAAGATTTAACTATAGGACTTATTTCAGCTTTCGGATTAGTAGGGTATTCAAAATTTTCATGAGAAATAACCTTTTGTGCATATTTCTCAGTTAAAAATTCAATAAATCTTATTGCATTCGCTTTATTCTTAGCATATTTTGCAAGTCCGGCACCTGATAAATTAATATGTGTTCCACCTGTTTTTTGATTAGGGAAAAATATTTTAAGTTTTGCCGCAACTTGATTTTCTAACGGATCTTTTGAAACTGTCATTCTACCCATATAATAACTGTTCATTATAGCTACATCTCCAGTTCCTTTTAAAACCTCTTTAGCTTGATCTCTATCATTTCCTTTAGGATCTCTTGCAAAATTAGATGTAAGTCCTTTAGCCCAAGCAATTGTACTTTTTTCTCCATTTTTAGCATTCATAAAAGCGATTAAATGTTGATTGTATGAACTTGTTGAACTTCTTGTAAGTACTTTACCCTTCCACTTAGAAGTTGCTAAATCTTCATATGTTGATAAAGATGTTGGATTTACTTTTTCAGGATTATACACAAAAATTCTAGCTCTATAACTTATACCTATCCAATTATTTGCTTTATCTCTAAATTGTTTAGGTACATTTTTTTCAATTTTAGAACTTTTAACAGCTTGTAATAAACCTAATTTTTTAGCTCTATATAAATCACCTACACCAACAGTTAAGAAAACATCTGCATCTGTGTTTTTACCTTCAAGTTCCATCTTTTTAATTAAAACATTAACATCTGTATTTTGAACTGCATTTACTTTTATACCTGTTTCTTTTTCAAATTCTTCATATATTTTTTTGTCCACATCATAATGTCTTGACGTATAAACATTTACAACTCCAGCTGCTAATGCAAAATTAGCAAAAATCATAGAAATTGCTAAGAATATTTTTTTCATTTTTTCCTCCCCATTTTTTTGTTCAAGAGAATTTTATCAAAAATCATGAATATATTCAAGTAAACTTAACGAATTTATTTTGAGAAGCAAACCATTTAATTATAGTTGAAACAATATGCAAAAGGGTGTATATTGACAAGGTAATATATATAAAGTAACATATTTACAAAATATATTTTGAAAGGCAAGAAATGAACTTAGTACAATTTAATAATGTTAGCAAACAATTTATAGGACAAAGTATTCTTGAAAATATTTCTTTTACTATTAACAGTAAAGATAAAATAGGTCTTATTGGGCTTAATGGAGCTGGTAAATCAACTATAATCAAAATAATACTTGGTATTGAAAGAATAGATGAAGGTAATATTTTTGTAAATAATAATACAATTATTGGATATCTTTCACAAAATCATGACTTTTATGATGAGAAAAATACAGTTTTTGAAGAAATAAGTACTGTTTTTCAAAAAGAAAAAGAAATATTAAAAAAAATACAAAAATTAAATATAGACTTACAATTTACAGAAAATACAAATGATGTTTTAAAACAAATTGAACTTTTAGCCACAGAATACGAAGCACTTGATGGATATAATAGTGATTATAAAATTAAACAAGTAATAACTGGACTTGAGTTAAATGCTTTAGAAAATAGTTTAATTTCTGAGCTTTCAGGTGGAGAAAAAACAAGGGTAACTCTTGCAAAACTACTACTTAAAAATCCTGATTTACTTATATTAGATGAACCTACAAACCATCTTGATTTAATATCAATTGAATGGCTTGAAGAATACCTTATAAAGTATAATAAAGCATTTTTAGTTGTTTCACATGACAGAATATTTTTAGATAATATCTGTAATAAAATTTTAGAATTAGAAAATAAAAAAATATATAAATATAATGGAAATTTTTCTGACTTTATACTACAAAAAGAATTAATTTTAAAAGGCGAATTAAAAAGGTATGAAAAAGAGCAAGAGAAAATAAAGAAATTAGAAGAATATATTGAACGAAATAGAGCCGGAAGAATGGCAAAACAAGCCAAAGGAAGGCAAAAAATACTTGATAGAATAGAACGCATGGATGACCCTATATTTAATCCTAAAAGAATGAAATTAAAGTTTGAAACAAAAACTGATTCAGGAGAGAATGTATTGGAAATTAAAAATATTTCAAAAACATTTGATAATAAAAAAGTATTAAATAATATAAATTTCAAACTGTATAAAGGAGAAAAAGTAGGAATAATCGGTAAAAATGGAATAGGAAAATCAACTTTACTTAAAATTATATATGATAAAATAAAAGCTGACAGTGGAGAAATTATATTTGGTTCTCGTGTTGAAACTGGCTATTATGACCAAGACCATCAAAACTTATATTCCAAAAATACAATTTTACAAGAAATTAATACATCAATAAATTACACGGAAGAATATTTAAGATCTGTTGCCGGAGGTTTCTTATTTTCAGCAGATGATGTTTTAAAAGAAATTTCTACACTTTCAGGTGGAGAAAAAGTTAGGGTATCGTTTATAAAATTAATACAAAACAAGCCAAATTTACTTCTTTTAGATGAACCTACGAATCACTTGGATATATATTCAATTGAAATACTTGAAAACGCCATAGAAAACTACGATGGAAGTATGCTTTTAGTATCACATAATAGACATTTTTTAAATAGTGTATGTAATACTATATATATTTTAGATCAAAATGGTCTTAGTGTGTTTAAAGGCAATTATGATGATTACAAAGAAAGTTTAAAAAGTTCTAATACTGAAAATAAGGAAACAAGCAAAAAGCTGTCATACTTAGAACAAAAAGAACTTTCTAAACGAATACAAAAATTAAAAAGAGATATAGAAAGCATTGAAAATAGAAACGAACAAATTAATTTAGAAAAAAAAGAATTAGAAAAACAGATGTTTGATACTAATAATGCTACAAATCTAGAAAAATTAATGGAAATACAGGAAAAAATAAAAAAACTTGATGATGAAGAACTTAAAATACTTGAATTGTGGGAAAAACATAATAAGGAGTTGGAAAATCTTAATGAATGAAAAAATATTAAATACCGCTTTAGCATATATTAGCGATGATGAAAACTTAATAACTAAAATGGCAAATATAAGTGCCGTTCTAATGGAAAATTTAACCGATATTAACTGGGTAGGCTTTTATTTAGTTGAAGGTAATTTTTTGGTATTAGGACCCTTTCAAGGAAAACCTGCTTGTACTAAAATTCCATTTGGAAAAGGTGTTTGTGGAACTGCTTGGGAACAAAGAAAAACATTAATTGTAGATAACGTACATAACTTTGCAACACATATTGCATGTGATAGTGCAAGTAATTCTGAAATTGTAGTCCCTATTTTTAAAAACAATGAAATTATAGCTGTATTAGATATTGATTCTCCAATATTTAACAGATTTAATAATGAAGATAAAAGATTACTTGAAATTTTATGTAAAAATTTTGATAAAAAATATACTAAACTTAATAAAAAATTGCTTAGTGAAAAAGAATTTATAGGATATCTGGAAAATAAAAATTTAAAATTTAAAGATAAAGAAAAAGCAATTACCACATTAAAACATATCAGTTATTATAAACTAAAAGAATTTAGCTATAAATTTATAAACAGCCAAAATAAATATCTTGATAACATATATTTTGAAGATATTTTAGATAGATTTTTTCTTGATAAAAAATTACGTTTAAAACTACTAGATGCTATTGAAATAATAGAAATATCAGTAAAAATTAATATTGCTAAAATCCTTGGTAAAGAAGGATTAGATAGATATATGGATACATCTTGGTGGATAAAGCAAAGTAAAAATTACAAGGATATAAGAAAAAAATTAGAAAATAAAAATAAAAGTATATTAAATGAAGAAAGTGAAAAAAAGATTATAGATACATACAAAAATAAATACAGTGATGATGAAAATACTTTATCTATTTTAATTTTTATTGAAGATATAACTTGGGGAGAACTAATTTACATATTAGAAGCTTGCGATGATACTATATTACAACAACTTTGTTCAGTTTATTCAATTAAAAAGACAAAATTAATTAATTTTTTATCAGCAATAAGAATAGTTAGAAATAGAGCTTCACATAATAATAATATTATAGATAACATTTATTTAGATCGTTATAGTTTAAAAGATGTCACTAATTTTATAAAAGAATTTATGAAAACTATTAATCCTGATTATAACTTTGAAAATATCAATAAATTATTAACCTACATATAAAAAAATGTACCTTAAAACTAGATTTTATCTTTTATTTCTAGTTTTTTGGTACATATTTTATTTATTATTTTCTTAAGCTATCTTGTATACGTTTTTTAGTTCCAAGTATATCTTTGTCTTCTTTTAATTTTTCTTGTGTTGCTTTTTCTATTGCTTGTTTTCTTTGAAGTCTAATAATTTCTTCTTGTGAAGATTCAATAATGTCTTCTGCTATAACTATTACCATATTTTCTCTAACTTCTAAAAATCCGCCTGATACAAAATATGATTTTTCATCATTTTTTCCTTGCCTTATAAGCATTTGACCTTCACCTAAAACTGTTACAAAATTTATATGATTTGGTAATATTCCTAAATCTCCTTTAGACCCTCTTACTTTAATAAAACTGACATCATCAAGTACAAGTTCTATTCCCATAGGAGAAACTACTTTTACATTAAGACTGTTCATATTACTCACCTAACATATTTCTAGCTTTTGCAACTGCCTCATCTATATTTCCGACATATAAAAAAGCTTGTTCAGGTAAATCATCATATTTACCATCTAAAATTTCTTTAAATCCTCTTATAGTCTCTTTAAGCGGAACATATTTACCTTTCATACCTGTAAATTGTTCTGCAACTGAAAATGGTTGTGAGAAAAATCTTTGAATTTTTCTTGCACGATTTACAATTACTTTATCTTCATCTCCTAATTCGTCCATTCCAAGTATTGCAATTATATCTTGTAGCTCCTTGTATCTTTGTAGCACTTTTTGAACTTCTCTTGCAACTTTATAATGTTCATTCCCAACTATATCAGGTTCCAATATTCTTGATGTTGAATCAAGTGGATCAACTGCCGGATATATTCCAAGAGATGCTATTGATCTTGATAATACTGTTGTGGCATCAAGATGTGAAAAGGTTGTTGCTGGTGCCGGATCAGTTAAATCATCGGCAGGAACATAAACTGCTTGAACTGATGTTATAGATCCAGTTTGTGTTGATGTTATTCTTTCTTGTAATGCTCCCATTTCAGTTGATAAGTTAGGCTGATATCCTACAGCTGATGGCATTCTTCCAAGTAGTGCTGAAACTTCAGATCCTGCTTGAGTAAATCTAAATATATTATCAATAAATAATAATACATTTTGACCTTGTTTATCTCTAAAATGTTCAGCCATTGTTAGAGCTGTTAAAGCTACTCTAAGTCTTGCACCAGGCGGTTCATTCATTTGTCCATAAACTAATGCCGTATTATTTATTACGCCACTTTCCGTCATCTCATTATATAAATCTCTACCTTCTCTTGTTCTTTCCCCAACTCCTGCAAAAACTGATAATCCTCCATGCCCTTTGGCAATATTATTAATCAATTCTTGTATTAATACTGTTTTACCAACTCCTGCTCCTCCAAAAAGTCCAATTTTACCACCTTTTAAATATGGTGCCAGTAAATCAACAACTTTTATTCCAGTTTCAAGAATTTCTTCACTTCCACCTTGTTCTTCAAAACTTGGGGCAGGTTTATGAATTGATTCTTTACTTTCTGTTATTATTGCTTCTTTATTATCAACTGGTTCTCCAAGCACATTAAATATTCTACCAAGTGTTTGTTTTCCAACCGGAACTTTTATTGGGGCTCCTGTATCAATTACTTCTAAACCTCTTTTTAAACCCTCTGTACTTGTCATAGCTATTGCTCTTATTACATTATTCCCAAGGTGAGAATGTACTTCAGCAACTATTTTTCTATCATCATGATATATTTCAATTGCATTTAAAATTTCAGGTAACTTTTCCTTAAATTTAACATCAAGTACTGGACCTATTATTTGTACTACAGTTCCTTTATTTTCCAAGAGATTCACCTCCTTATTTTTAAAGAGCTTTAGCTCCTCCTACAATTTCATTTATTTCTTGTGTTATTTTAGCTTGTCTGATTCTATTGTATTCTAAAGTTAATTTTTTTATTAATTCATCTGCATTATCACTTGCATTCTTCATAGCTGTCATTCTTGCAGAATGTTCACTAGCTGTATTTTCAAGTAATGCTTGATATAGCTTAATATTTAGCATTTTGGGTATAAAATTTACCAAAACTTCTTCTTGTGTTGGTTCAAATTCATAAATATTGCTTTTTTGTTCTACCTTTTTTTCAAAGGGTAATATTTTTTCATCTAGTAAATTATACGAAATGACAGAAACAAACTTTGAATATATTAAATAAACTTCATCATATCTATCTGCAAGATAACTGTCAACAATATCTTCACTTATAGTTTTAGCTTTTTCAAACATTGTTTGAGGTATTAATTGAACATATTCACTATCTACATCTACATTATTATCATTACAATAGTCTCTTGCTTTTTTTCCAATTGTAATAACAGATACTTTTTTACCGTCTTTTTTAAATTTTTTAATATATTCTTCCATTTTTTTTAGTGTGTTTGAATTGAAACCGCCACAAAGACCCCTATCAGAAGTCATAACAACTAAACCAATTCTTTTACAAACTTTTTTTCCATCAAATAAAACGTGTCTTTGACCTGAAACACTTCCTACTATATTTTCAAATGCTTCATCTAAAGTTTTTGCATAATCTCTTGATTTTAATGTTAAAACTTGATATTTTTTAAATTTTGTTGATGAAACTATATTCATTGCATTAGTAATTTGTCTTGAATTTTTTACGCTATTTATTCTTTCTTTTATTTCTTTTGTACTTGCTGACATAATTTACCTCTTTAATGAACAAAGTCTTTTTTAAATTGTTTAATAAATTCTTCTATTTCTTCTTCAAGTTCACTATCTATTTCTTTTTTCTGTGCTATTTGTTGTAAAATGTCTGATGTATTTCTTGCAAACTCCAATATTTCTTTTTCAAATGATTTAATGTCATCTAAGTCTATATCATTTAAATAACCGTGAGTTGCTGTGAAAAATATTAAAACTTGTTCTTCCACTTTATAAGGACTATACTGAGCTTGTTTTAATATTTCCATTATACGTTCACCTTTATTTATTTGATTTCTAGTTTCCTTATCAAGATCTGAACCAAATTGAGCAAATGCTAAAAGCTCATTATATTGAGCTAATTCAAGCTTAATACTTGCAGCAACTTGTTTCATAGCTTTAATTTGAGCAGATCCCCCAACTCTTGATACAGAAAGTCCCGGATTTATAGCCGGTCTAAATCCTGAATTAAATAAATCAGTTTCAAGGAAAATTTGCCCATCTGTTATAGATATAACGTTTGTAGGTATATATGCTGATATATCTCCTGCCTGAGTTTCTATTATAGGTAAAGCAGTTATACTTCCTCCACCTAATTCATCGCTTAATTTTGCAGCTCTTTCAAGCAATCTTGAATGTAAATAGAAAACATCTCCAGGATATGCTTCTCTTCCAGGCGGTCTTTTTAATAATAACGACATTTCTCTATAAGCTACCGCATGTTTTGATAAATCATCATATACAATTAAAACGTGTTTCCCATTATCCATAAAATATTCACCCATAGTTACACCTGAATATGGAGCTAAATATTGTATAGGTGCTGATTCTGAAGCTGTGGCAGCAACAATTATTGTTTTTTCCAAAACTCCTGCATCTGCAAGTTTTTTAGCTATATTTGCAACTGTAGATCTTTTTTGTCCTATTGCAACATAAATACAATATACATCTGTATCTTTTTGATTTATTATTGCATCTATCGCTATCGCCGTTTTTCCTGTTTGTCTATCTCCTATTATCAATTCTCTTTGTCCTCTACCTACAGGTATCATTCCATCTATTGATTTAATCCCTGTTTGTAAGGGGTCTTTAACTGGTGCTCTATCTATAATTCCTGATGCAGTTCTTTCAACATCCATGTATTTTACTGCATTAATTGAACCTTTACCGTCTATAGGATTTCCTAATGCATCAACAACACGTCCAAGAAGCTCTTCTCCAACCGGAACACTTGTTATTTTACCTGTGCCTTTAACAATATCTCCCTCTTTTATACCTATAGCACTACCTAAAATAACAGCACCTACGTTGTCTTCTTCTAAATTTAATACCATCCCAGTTGCTCCATTAGAAAATTCAAGAAGTTCTCCTGTCATTGCATCTTTTAATCCATATATTCTCGCTATTCCATCAGCGATTTCTATAATAGTTCCTACATTAATAACATTTAAATTTTTCTTGTAATTTTCTATTTCACTACGTATTATATTACTTACTTCTTCCGGTCTAATACTCAAGGTTTCCACCTCCATTAAAACATATTTTTAAATATTTTTATTTGTGATTTAAATGATCCATCTATTACTTCATCACCTATTTTTATTATTCCTCCAGCAATTATGCTTTCATCAATTTTAATATGAAGTAAAATCTTTTTCTTTTTCAATTTTTCTAATTTTTCTATTAATCTTTGCTCTTGTTCTGTTGATATAGGTTTTGCAAAAATAGCTGTAACAATTAATTTATTATGATTTTCATAATATATATCAAGATATTGCTCTTTTATACCTTTAATATCAATAAGTCTGTTTTTATCAATTAAATAATCTAAAATATCAATTGAAATATCTTTTATATCTTCATAAATAGCATTTATTAGCTTTTTCTTATCTTCACAATCTATAATAGGATAAGATAAAAAATCCTTAAAATCACTATCTTCATTGATATGTTTCAAAAGAACATCAAGCATTTCAAGTACAGAAAAAATACTATCGTTATCTTTAGCCATGTTATAAATTGCTTGTGCATAGACTCTTGAGACTTTTTTATCTTCCATACTATTCTCCTATTTCATTTATGAATGTATCAACACTCTTTTTTTGAATTTGGATATCTTTATCAACATTTTCTTTTAATATTTTTTCGGCAAGTTCCACTGCCATAACTCCTATTTCTTTTTGAAGTTGTGCAGATGCTTTTTCTTTCATTTTAGCAATATCTGCTTCAGCTTTTATTAAAGATTTTTCACGTGCAAGATTTGCATTTGCTATAATTTGTTCTTTTCTTTCATCAGCTTGTCTTTCAGCCTTTATTATTATATCATTTGCTCTTCTTTTTGATTCTTTTCTTAATTTTTCAGAAGCTATTCTTTGCTCTTCTAATTTTTCTCTTTCTTCTTCAATTTTTTCAAGTTCTTTTAAAGCTATTTTTTTTCTTTCTTCTATTACTTTTCCTATTTTTTTACTAAATAATCTCCAAAAAACAAAAACCATAACTAAAAAATTAATCATTTGAATAAGCATTGAAAGATCAACAGAAATTAAGTTATTTTGTTCCATTTTTACACCTCAATTATTCTTAATTATCCTTTTAGTAATAATAGTAAAAGTGCTATTAATAATGCAAATATTGCTGACGTTTCTGTTAAAGCACAACCGATAAATAAAGTAGTCATTATACTTGATTTTGCTTCAGGTTGTCTTGAAACTGCTTCAACTGCCGCAGCAGATGCAAGACCTTGACCTATACCTGTTCCTATTCCTCCGCAAGCTGCAATTCCTGCTCCAAGTAATGCTGCCGCTTTTATTATATTTCCGTCTATCATAATTTGTCCCCCTTTTATTCTTCTTCGCCAATCAAGGCTTGTTCAACATACACAGATGATAATACTGTGAATATAAATGCCTGCAAGATACCAATAAATAAATCAAAATATATTTGAAGTAATGCTGGCCATCCTACAGCAAAAGAAAAGCTTCCTTTTAATGCACCAAAAGTCCATGATGAAAGTACATTGTTAAAACTTATCCCATATAATAAACTAATAATTATTAATCCTGCAAACATATTTCCAAATAAACGCATTGCTATACTTAATGGTTTTGCAAGTTCTCCAACTAAATTAATTGGAAACATAAACCAAAATGGTTTGCAAAGTTCTTTTAATACTCCTATAACTCCTTGTCTTTTAAAAGAGCAAGTAATAAACACCACTGTTACAATAAGTGCCAGTCCAAAAGTTGTATTAATATCTGCTGTTGGTGTTCTAAAAAATGGTTTTACAAGTAATTTTCCACCTTCTCTTTCAAACATCATAACAAAAGGAAATATGAATACGCTAATATTTGAAAATAGTATAAAAGAAAATAAAGCAGCAAAAAATGGCATAAATTTTTTCTTGTAATCTTTGAAATTAGATAAAAAGCTATTGTCAATAAACGTATAATACTGTTCTAATATAAGTTGAAAAAAAGTTGGATTTTCTACACTTAGTTTTCTAGTACCTACTATAAGAATAAATATTATTAAAGCCATTAAGACCCATGTATTTACTAAAGTTTGGTTTATTGATAGTGTATATTTACCAATGTTAAGGCTATAAAAAACAATCGGTGCCTCTATAACATCTGCCGGTTTTAAAAATTCTATCGGCAAAAATGTTGAAAACATGGCTAAAATAAGATTAATAATCAAAGTAATTCCAATAAATCCTATTAAAAACTTTACAGCTGTTTTTTTTAACATCACACCTCTCTCCCGTCTTAATTTTTTAATATATAATAAATAGTTAAAATAATTTTAAATATCAAAAATGCTAATCCTGTGGTAATTACACACACAATATCCTTATATATAATAAAATCAATATAGAGAATAAGTGCATATAAGGCATAGGAAAGTATAAATCTAAAAAAAGTATATTTTAATCCTTTGTTTAAGTAAACGATTTCATAAGCCATTTTAAATAAAAAAAAGTTTGAAATAACACTTGTTGCTATACCTAAACTCAAACTTAAAATAATTTTAGAATTTAAAATTATACCTAAAATTAAAGTTAAAAACATAAAAAAAAGTGCTATTACAAATACTTTTTTTATATTAGAAGATATGTTTTTAAACATTAACTTTACCTCCTATAATTATATACAAAAATATCATAGCACTTTTAAATTAAATTTACAATAAAAAAAATGGCGACTACCAATTTTCCCGATTACTCAGTATCTTAGGCGTATACAGACTTAACTGCCAGGTTCGAAATGTTACTGGGTATATCTCTGTAGCTATTATCACCATTTTTATTTTGTTTGGCAGTTACCGATTTTCCCGTTAACACAGTATCTTAGGCGTATACAGGCTTAACTGCCGGGTTCGAAATGTTTCCGGGTGTATCCCTGTAGCTATTACTACCAAACTCTTTTTTTGGACAATTAGAAATAAATAGTTAGGTAAAAAGATCTTTCCTCTTCTTTTTCTAATGC
>NZ_LOQG01000018.1 GCF_001517835.1 Caviibacter abscessus | reverse complement strand
TTTTTTAGCAGATTGATCTAACAATTTGTGGTCATAAGATTGAAGATGTATACTTAATTTATTTTCCAAAATTTTTCCTCCTATTTTATTTCTACAAGGGGCATAAAGCCCCTTATAGCAGTGTTTTCAAATTTTATTAAATGTATTTTATTTTTTATTATTTTTTAATTTCTGCAACAACTCCAGAAGCTACCGTTCTTCCACCTTCTCTTATCGCAAATCTTAATCCTGGTTCCATCGCTATCGCATGTATTAAGCTTACTTCTACTGATATATTATCTCCTGGCATTACCATCTCTGTCCCCTCTGGTAATCTTACTTCTCCTGTTATATCTGTTGTTCTAAAGTAAAATTGTGGCTTGTATCCTGTGAAGAATGGTGTATGTCTTCCTCCTTCTTCTTTTGTCAATACGTAGATTTCTCCCTTAAATTCTGTATGTGGTGTTATTGATCCTGGTTTCGCTAAT
>NZ_LOQG01000017.1 GCF_001517835.1 Caviibacter abscessus | reverse complement strand
AAACGTGGGGACAATAGGACACGTAGACCACGGAAAGACAACAACAACAGCAGCGATATCAAAAGTATTAGCATCAAAAGGACTAGCAGAAAAAGTAGACTTTGAAAACATAGACCAAGCTCCAGAAGAAAGAGAAAGAGGAATAACAATCAATACAGCACACATAGAATATGAATCAGAAACAAGACACTACGCACACGTAGACTGTCCAGGGCATGCTGACTATGTAAAAAATATGATAACAGGTGCAGCACAAATGGATGGAGCAATCTTAGTAGTATCAGCAGCAGATGGACCAATGCCACAAACAAGAGAACATATACTATTAGCAAGACAAGTAGGAGTACCTTACATAGTAGTATACTTAAATAAAGTGGATATGGTAGAAGATGAAGAATTATTAGACTTAGTAGAAATGGAAGTAAGAGAATTACTAAGTGAATATGGATTCCCAGGAGATGAAATACCAGTAGTAAAAGGATCATCATTAGGAGCATTAAATGGAGATGCAAAATGGGAAGGACAAATATTAGAATTAATAAAAGCAGTAGATGAATATATTCCAACACCAGAAAGACCAGTAGATCAACCATTCCTAATGCCAATAGAAGATGTAATGACAATAACAGGAAGAGGAACAGTAGTAACAGGAAGAATTGAAAGAGGAATAGTAAAGGTTGGAGAAGAAGTAGAGATAGTAGGGATAAAGGATACAGCAAAGACAACAGTAACAGGGATAGAAATGTTTAGAAAACTGTTAGATCAAGGAGAAGCAGGAGATAATGTAGGAGCATTATTAAGAGGAATAAAGAAAGAAGAAGTAGAAAGAGGACAAGT
>NZ_LOQG01000016.1 GCF_001517835.1 Caviibacter abscessus | reverse complement strand
ATCATTCCATATTTTATCTTCCTAAGGGTGCATTAATGTACATTGATAGTATGGCTATTTTAGAAAAAGCAAAAAATAAAGAAAATGCATATAAATTTTTAAACTACTTGTATTCAAAAGAAAATTATAAAAAAACTGTATTAAAATTTAAAACACCAAGTGTGTTAAAAGGTCTAGAAGATATTAAAACTATACTTACGTTGGAAGAAGTTTTGAAAAATTCAACATTGCCTGAACCACTTGATGAAGTTTCAAAAGAAAAACAAG
>NZ_LOQG01000015.1 GCF_001517835.1 Caviibacter abscessus | reverse complement strand
GCTGATGTTTTCCTGCACTTGCACTTGGTGTTGATAAATCAAAAATAGACGTTATGAATAAGCCGCCAAGAAATGCAAACGAAAGTTTTTTTGCACAAGGAGCTTGGTTTAGAGCAATAGTTGGGGGAATGTTAATAGGTATTTTAACACTACTTGCATTTGTAATAGGATTATTTGAACAGGGTGTTCCTTTAAATAATTTAATAAGTGCAGGAAAACAT
>NZ_LOQG01000014.1 GCF_001517835.1 Caviibacter abscessus | reverse complement strand
CTGCGTTATCAGCACAGTGCTCTAACCACCTGAGCTACACGCCCATAACTTTTTTTAAAGAATAAAAGCAAACAATTGTTAATCTTCTTTCTCCTTAGAAAGGAGGTGATCCATCCGCACCTTCCGGTACGGATACCTTGTTACGACTTCACCCCAATCACTATTCACACCTTCATTATCTTCCCCCTCTCGGTTAGACCAATAATTTCAGGTGCAAACAACTCTCGTGGTGTGACGGGCGGTGTGTACAAGGCCCGAGAACGTATTCACCGCAACATTGCTGATTTGCGATTACTAGTGATTCCAACTTCATGAAGTCGAGTTGCAGACTTCAATCCGAACTTAGAGTAGCTTTCTAGTTTTGCTCCATGTCGCCATTTCGCTTCTCTTTGTACTACCCATTGTAGCACGTGTGTAGCCCAGATCATAAGGGGCATGATGACTTGACGTCATCCCCACCTTCCTCCTGCTCTTCGCAGGCAGTTTCATTAGAGTCCCCAACTTAATGATGGCAACTAATGATAGGGGTTTCGCTCGTTGCGGGACTTAACCCAACATCTCACAACACGAGCTGTCGACAGCCATGCACCACCTGTCTCTCGGTTCCCGAAGGCACAGTCGTACTTCTACAACCTCCCGAGGATGTCAAGATCTGGTAAGGTTCCTCGCGTTGCGTCGAATTAAACCACATGCTCCACCACTTGTGCGGGCCCCCGTCAATTCCTTTGAGTTTCATTCTTGCGAACGTACTCCCCAGGCGGATTACTTATCGCTTTTGCTTCGGCACAGAGACTTCTCATCCCCACACCCAGTAATCATCGTTTACAGCTAGGACTACCAGGGTATCTAATCCTGTTTGCTCCCCTAGCTTTCGCACTTCAGCGTCAGTAGCTGTCCAGTGAGTTATCTTCATCATCGGCATTCCTACACATATCTACGAATTTCACCTCTACTCGTGTAGTTCCACCCACCTTTCCAGTACTCTAGCATTACAGTTTTGTAGGCAAGACTTTGGTTGAGCCTAAGTTTTTCACCTTCAACTTGTTATGCCGCCTAGATGCCCTTTAAGCCCAATAATTCCGGATAACGCTCGCGACATACGTATTACCGCGGCTGCTGGCACGTATTTAGCCGTCGCTTCTTCTGTTGGTACCGTCATCTTCTTCTTCCCAACTAAAAGTGTTTTACAATCCGAAGACCTTCTTCACACACACAGAATTGCTGGATCAGAGTTCCCTCCATTGTCCAATATTCCCCACTGCTGCCTCCCGTAGGAGTAAGGGCCGTATCTCAGTCCCCTTGTGGCCGTCCACCCTCTCAGGCCGGCTACCTATCATCGCCTTGGTAAGCCGCTACCTTACCAACTAGCTAATAGGATGCAAAGCTCTCCTCTAGCATGTCTCCACCTTTCATTTCTTACTGATGCCAGTAAGTAATAATATCCAGTATTATCAGACATTTCTATCTGTTATCCCAGTCTAGAGGGCAAGTTCTTTACACGTTACTCACCCGTCCGCCATGACTTCTTTATAGCTAGGCTATACTCCCATCATCGACTTGCATGTGTTAAGCATTCTGTCAGCGTTTATCCTGAGCCAGGATCAAACTCTTCATTCTTTATTTCTTTTCAAGTTTTTTATTCCCTTGTTTCTTTTCACAACACCTTTTGTGTCTCTTCTTTTTTATTTCTTAACATCTTGTTTGCTTTTCTTTATTCTTTCATTGTCCTTCGTCCCCTGTTTTCCAGTTGACAAATCTTATATTACCAAACTCATTTCCTTTTGTCAAGGACTTTTTTTAT
>NZ_LOQG01000013.1 GCF_001517835.1 Caviibacter abscessus | reverse complement strand
TTTGAGTAAATACAGTATCTAAATGCATAAATGCTCTAGATTCAGCGATTCTAAAAGCTAATATTTTTTTAATATTAGAATTTTGTTGATCGAATAGTAATTTTTTAGCTGCTAAATCAATAGCTGCTGCTTCAGTTCTTTGAGAAATACCAATTGCTAATATTTCATTATTTATATTAAGAACATCACCACCTTCAATATGGAAAGGATTAGTTCTATCATAGAACATTGTTACTTTTCCTTTATATTCAGGATGATAGTGGAAAATATAATAAGCATAAATAGTTTCTCTGTTTCTTGTTACAGAGTACATTCTATTTAAAATCACACCATTTTGTACTGATGCAAAAGGGTCTCTTGTAAAATATAAATTTGGCATAGGATCAAGTATTAATTCAGTAGGATCTTCTAAGAAGCTAACTAAGTCTTTTCTAGGAACGTTAAGTTCAGACATATTAACACCTTCCATAGTTTTTAATACCATTTCTTTAGTATCTTTATAACTTAAGAATAAATTAAGTAATGCTTCTTTATAAATATCAAGCTTTACTCCACCTTCTTCAATAAATTGTTTTAAAAATTGAACTTTAAGTTCATAAGATGTATCTAAAGTTTGAGCAACTAAGTCTTCTAAATAAACCACTTCTACTCCATTATCTCTTAATATTTGAGCAAAAGCATCATGTTCTTGTTGTGCTACTTTTAAGAAAGGCACGTCATCAAATAACAATCTTTCTAGAGAATCTGGTGTTAAATTTAATAATTCTTTACCAGGTCTGTGTAATAAAACTTTTTTCAAAGTATTTATTTCACTTCTTACATTAATTACCATAAATATAGTTATTTTAAATAATATTTAAGTTACAAAGAGTAGTTATAAAATAACATGAAATAAATAAAGTCAACCTTTTTGTAGACTATATTTGATTTATTAAAAAGTAAAATAGTTTGTATCATAGTGATACAAAAAGAATTGTTATAAAGTGCATATTTTTAACTGAAATGACGGCATGGTTTACAAAGAAGATAATATTATTAGTAAT
>NZ_LOQG01000012.1 GCF_001517835.1 Caviibacter abscessus | reverse complement strand
TGTTTGCTTTTATTCTTTAAAAAAAGTTATGGGCGTGTAGCTCAGGTGGTTAGAGCACTGTGCTGATAACGCAGGGGTCGATGGTTCGAGTCCATTCATGCCCACCATAAGACTTTAGTATGGGGATATAGCTCAGCTGGGAGAGCGCCGCACTTGCACTGCGGAGGTCAGCAGTTCGATCCTGCTTATCTCCACCAAGATTTAAAAGATTTTTTTTAGGACAATGAGAAATGAATAGTAGGTAAAAAGAGAAACAACATTCACAAGAAAAAGAGTTAGAATGAGAAAAAGAAGATAAAGCTAAGAAAGGGCGTACGGAGGATGCCTAGGTAGTAAAAGC